>NZ_JAQUZF010000097.1:0-10407 GCF_028691475.1 Anaeromusa sp. | reverse complement strand
TATACGCAAAAACCACTTCACTACCAGCCTAGCCTGTCTAGCCAAAGAATCTACAAAAACATATATCGAGAAATACTGCGATTAAAGAAGAAAATCGAAGCTACTGCTTGTTTATTAAGGGAGTAACTGAGTAACAGAGTTTCACAGAGGCGCTGAAAATAAGAGTATAAAAAAGAACGCATCGCGGTGATGCGTTCTTTTTCTTGGTCCTCTGGCTTTTCTCTGTTACTCTGCTTACTCTGTGTTCGTTCTCATTTGGTTTTCTTATGCTTTCGGGTAAAGAGCGGCGCGATGTTTCTTTACTTCGTCGTCTTGGAGGTATTCGTCATAGCTCATGCGGCGGTCAATGACGCCGTTGGGGGTGATTTCGATAATGCGGTTAGCAATGGTTTCTACGAACTGATGGTCATGCGAGGTGAAGAGCATGGTGCCTTCAAACTGCGTCAAACCGCTATTTAAAGAGGTGATTGTTTCTAGATCAAGATGGTTAGTAGGTTCGTCTAAAATGAGGACGTTGGAGCCGCTGACCATCATGCGGGAAAGCATGCAGCGGACTTTTTCGCCGCCAGAGAGGACGTTGGCTTCTTTTTGGCTTTCTTCGCCGGAGAAAAGCATGCGTCCTAAGAAGCCGCGGATGAAGGTTTCATCCTGGTCGCGGGAGAATTGGCGCAGCCAATCTACCAGGTTGAGGGTGACGTCGTCGAAGTAGGCGGAGTTGTCCTTCGGAAAATATGCCTGCGTCGTGGTTACGCCCCACTTGAATTCACCTTGATCCGGTTCCAGCTCGCCTGCAAGAACTCGGAACAGTGTGGTTTTAGCAATGGAATCTGGGCCGACAAAAGCGATCTTATCGCCTTTAGCCACCAAGAAGGATACATCGTTCAGTACCTTCTCGCCTTCAATGGTAACGCTGATGCCGTCGACAGAGAGGAGCTGAGCTCCCGCTTCACGGTCCGGCTTAAAGGCGATGTAGGGGTAGCGTCGCGAGGACGGTTTGATATCATCCAAGGTTAGCTTTTCCAGCTGTTTTTTCCGCGAAGTGGCCTGCTTCGATTTAGAAGCATTAGCGCTGAAGCGCTGGATGAAGGTTTGCAAGTCCTTCATTTTATCTTCCTTTTTCTTGTTGGCGTCTTTAGCCAGTTGCAGAGCCAACTGGCTGGATTCCAGCCAGAAATCGTAGTTGCCTACATAAATCTGAAGGCCTTCGAAGTCCAAATCAGCAATATGCGTGCAGACTTGATTGAGAAAGTGGCGGTCATGGGAAACTACAATGACCGTGTTGGGAAAATCATAAAGGAAGTTTTCAAGCCAGTTGATGGACTCAATGTCCAAATGGTTGGTAGGCTCGTCTAGGAGCAGAATGTCAGGGTTGCCGAAGAGAGCCTGCGCCAGGAGGACCCGTACTTTTTCCGCGCCGTCTAGTTCGGACATGAGCTTCTCATGCAAATCTTCGCTGATGCCGAGGCCGTTGAGAAGACGAGCGGCTTCCGTGTCTGCGTCCCAGCCGTTTAATTCGGCAAATTCGCATTCCAGCTCGGATACGCGCATACCGTCTTCGTCGGAAAACTCTGGTTTCGCATATAGCGCGTCTTTTTCTTCCATAATAGCGTACAGGCGGCTATGGCCCATGATGACGGTCTGCAGAACAGGGAACTCGTCAAACTCGTAATGGTTCTGTTTGAGCACGGCTAGACGATCGCCCGGAGTGATAATGACATCGCCTTTAGAGGGCTCGATTTCGCCGGAAAGCACCTTGAGAAAGGTCGATTTGCCAGCGCCGTTGGCTCCGATGAGACCGTAACAGTTGCCTGGGGTAAACTTGACAGAGACGTCCTTAAAAAGAACGCGCTTGCCGAATTGCAATTCAATGTTGCTTGTACTGATCATGTTGGTTGCATCCTATCCTTTTCACGATATATTAAAACAGATTCTTTCATTTTAACACAGAGAGAAGCAGAAGTCGATTGCCAGGATTTTGTAAAAAAATCCAGCCTAAGGTATTGACAAGAAGACAAGGGAACGGTATGATTTGGTTAACACATAAAACAAAAGCATTGAATGGGAAAAGTAATTGTGTAATCTACAGTACAGCGAGCCGATGACCGGGCAACCGGAGGTGTGAGGATCGGCCTGACAGAACGCAATGAATGGTCCCAGGAGCTGTCCGCTGAACGGTTGCAAGTAGGCGGCACCGGAAGCCCCCGTTATCGCAGGCTAGGATATCGGTTCTTAGAGCCCGTATCTAAAAAAAGGGAAAGCAGCGCTTTCTGAACCAGGGTGGTAACGCGAAACCATTTCGCCCCTATAGAGGGATGAAATGGTTTTTTTGTATCCTGGCAGAAGCAGATAGTTTTCCAAAAGAGGGTGGCACCACGAGCCTTTCGTCCCTTTAAGGACGGGAGGCTTTTTTATTTTACCTAAAAGCAGGCATGGCCAGTAATAAAAGGAGGCGCAATTATGTTTAAAGAACTGTTGCAACGTGTAGTAGCCGGAGAAGATTTGAATCGTCAACAAGCGCAGGAAGCCATGCGGGCTATTATGAGCGGCGAGGTGGGAGAAACAGCGTTGGCTGCTTTTCTGACGGCCCTGCGTATGAAGCAGGAAACGCCCGAAGAAGTTGCCGGCTTTGCGGCGGCTATGCGGCAATTGGCGCAGCCGCTGCAGGTGGAGGGCGGTACGCTGGACACCTGCGGCACCGGCGGAGATGGCGCAGGAACTTTCAATATATCGACGACGGTGGCCTTTGTTTTGGCTGGGGCTGGCGTGAAAGTAGCTAAACATGGCAATCGCGGCGTTTCCAGTAAGAGCGGCAGCGCCGATGTGTTGCAGGCCTTGGGGGTGGAAGTGGAATTGGCTCCGGCAGCGGTGGCTAAGTGTATAGAAGAAACCGGCATTGGCTTTTTGTTTGCGCCGCAGTTCCATCTGGCGATGCGCCATGCGGCCAAGACGAGGCGAGAACTTGGTTTTCGCACTGTATTTAATCTCCTGGGTCCCTTAACCAATCCAGCCGGGGCGGAATACCAGCTGTTGGGAGTGTACCAGCGCTCTTTGACCCGAGTGGTTGGCGAAGCGTTGGCGGCGTTGGGAACTAAGCGTGCAATGGTGGTGCATAGCTTAGACGGCTTGGACGAGCTTTCGACAGCGGCGCCGAATCAAGTGACGGAAGTGGTGGGCGGTAAAGTAACTTCGTATTTACTGGACGCGGCAGATTTAGGATTTGCTCCGGCCAAGATAGAAGATTACAGCGGTGGTACGCCGTTAGAAAACGCGGCCATTACGGAAGCCATTCTGCGAGGCGAAAAAGGGCCAAAGCAGGATGTGGTACTCCTGAACGCGGCGGCGGCCCTATTGGTGACCGGCAAAGCGGAAACGCTGCAAGAAGGTGTTGAGATGGGACGGCGTATCTTGGAGTCGGGAGCTGCCGTGGCTAAGCTGGAAGAATTGCGTCGAGTCAGTCAAAAGGTTAAGGAGCTTTCGGCATGAAAATCAAAATCTGCGGTTTGCGACGTCCCGAAGAGGCGGATGTGGTTCGCGCCTGCGGCGGTGATTATCTTGGCGCTGTATTTGCATTAAGCCCTCGACAGGTAGACGTGCTGCAAGCGCAGTCCCTTTTTGCGGCAGCGGGAAGCGTGGGGCGAGTCGGGGTTTTTCAAAACGCACCGTTGGCTCAGGTGCAAGAAATTGCGCAGGTCTGTCAGTTGGATTTAGTTCAACTGCATGGCGAAGAAAACGAAGCCTATGCTCGTGCGGTGGGGAGGCCGGTACTGCGCAGTGTTCCTGTAACTCCTGGCGAGGCGTTGGCGAAGGCATTGCTGCAGCGCAGCGGCTATGCCGGCTTGCTGCTGGATACGAAATTACCGGGGCAAAGCGGCGGTACGGGAAAGACCTTTGCTTGGGCAGAGCTGCAGGCGTTGCGGCGGGAAGCCAAGTCGCCGCTCTGGGTAGCGGGAGGTTTGACCACGGCGAACGTGGCGGAAGCCATTCAACTCTTGCGGCCGGACGGCGTGGACGTGTCCGGCGGCGTAGAGAGCAGTAGGGGAGTAAAAGATTGCGCGGCTATAGCGGCTTTCATTGCTGCGGCGCGTCAAGCGGAGGAGGAGTATCTTGCTGAACCATATTGTGGAGAACAAACGCCTGGTAGTGGCCGAAGCGAAACGTAAACGGCCGTTACGGCGTGAGGATATAAAAACCAAAGGCGGCTTTCGTTTACGTCAGGCGATTGCGGAAAAAGAGTGGTCGCTGATTGCCGAGTGCAAGCTGGCTTCGCCGGCTAAGGGGCGGTTGACGACGCGTCATAGTGTGGTGGAATTGGCGAACCTTTATGAGCAAAACGGCGCGGCGGCTCTTTCAGTCCATACAGATGCGCATTTTTTAGGCCGATTAGAAGATATTGCGGCAGTCAAATCCGCCACTTCGCTGCCGGTGCTGCGCAAAGAATTCATTGTTGATGAGTATCAACTCTATGAAACAGCTTTGGCTGGGGCTGACGGCGTGCTTTTGATTGCGGCGGTGCTGCAAGCGGAGGAATTAAAACGGTATCAAGAGATTGCGGAAGACTTGGGGCTGGATTGCCTGGTAGAAGTGCACGGAGCAGCAGAACTACCAGCGGCTTTGGCAGCGCAGGCGCCGCTTTTAGGCATTAATAATCGGGATTTAACGACCTTTCACACCGATGTGGAGCATACCTTTCAACTGTTGCCGCAGTGCGCCGGACGCTTAGTTATCAGCGAAAGCGGCATCAAAAATGGCGCGGCTGCCAGACTGTTGCGCCAGGCTGGCGTAAGAGGAATTCTAGTGGGCGAGGGGTTAGTAGTGGCGGACGATGTGGCAGCTATGACCCGGGAAATGGCTTTGATGGAATAAAAGCTTTGCCGCGAAGGCGGCTGGCTGGATAGGATGGATGTGCGATGAACAAGATGATGAGCGAGGCGGAGTTTTGCGAGCTGGCCGGGCAGTACGATTACGTGCCTGTGCATGTATTGCTGCCGGGAGACCGGGAAACGCCGATCTCTTTATATGAAAAATTGGTTGGCGACGGCCAAGGCTTCTTGCTGGAAAGCGCGGAAGCCAACCGTACCTTCGGACGGTATTCCTTTTTAGGGTTTCACCCGGAATGGCGCTTGACCGGCCGAGCCAAGGAAACAGTAGTGGAGACGCAGCAAGGCGAGGAGATCCTTGCCTTGCCGCCGCTAGAGGCGCTGCGCGAAGTACTGGGACGCTGCCGCGTGCCTGATATTGCAGGACTTCCTCCGCTGCGAGGCGGCTTTGTCGGCTACTTAGCCTTCGAAGGCGTAACGACGTGGGAACGGGTGAGGGGCATGAACGTGCCTGACGATATGGTGCTGCTGGAAGCATTCTTTTGCCGGGATATGGCTGTGCTGGATCATTTGACTCATTCGGTGGCTCTGATTACCTGGAGCCGCGGCGGCAGCGAACTGGCGGAAGCTTATGAGCAGGCTTGCTCGCGTCTGGAGACCATGCAGGCGGCGCTGAATGCACCTGGGAAAGAGCTGCAGCAGACTTTGCCAGGCGTAGCGCTGACTCGCGAAGCCAAGGCGGAAACCTTTCTGGAAGGCGTGCGCAAGGTCAAGGAGCATATTGTCGCTGGCGATACCTTTCAGACGGTGTTATCCTTGCCGTTTCACCGGCCGCAGCGCTGTCATCCCTTTCAGTTGTATCGCCGCTTGCGGCGAGTGAATCCTTCGCCATACATGTTTTATCTGCAGTTTGGCCGTAAACAGCTTGTAGGTGCTTCGCCGGAGATGCTGGTGCGGGTGGAAGACGATAGGGTGAGCACCTATCCGATTGCAGGTACAAGACGCCGCGGCGCAGACCGCCGGGAAGATGCGGCGCTGGAAGCGGAGCTTGTAGCCGATCCTAAAGAGCGGGCGGAGCACGCCATGCTTGTCGATTTGGGACGCAATGATCTGGGGCGCGTAAGCACGCCAGGAACGGTAGAAGTAACCCGGCTGATGCAAGTGGAGTATTTTTCCCATGTTATGCATATGGTGTCGGAAGTCCAAGGCAAACTGGCGGCGGATAAAGACGCCATTGCGGCTTTGCAGGCTTGCTTTCCCGCCGGTACGGTCAGCGGCGCGCCGAAGGTGCGGGCCATGGAGATCATTGCCGAGCTGGAAGAAGAGCCGCGAGGCGTTTACGCTGGGGCGGTAGGATATTTTGACTTCCGCGGTTCTATGGATACTTGCATTGCCATTCGCACCATGGTAGTGGAGGATGGCATTGTAACGGTACGGGCCGGTGCTGGCCTTGTAGCTGACTCGACGCCGGAAGGCGAGCTGGAAGAAGTGCGGCATAAGGCGGAAGCCTTGCTGCGGGTGTTAAGGGAGGTGGAGCGCGATGTGGACGCTGATTGATAACTATGATTCCTTTACGTACAATCTGTACCAGGCGCTGTGTAAATTGGGCGCTGAGGTGCGGGTAGTGCGCAATGATGTAATGACGGCCGCTCAGGCTGGAGAGGGCAGCGAAGGAATTATTCTTTCGCCTGGTCCGGGAACGCCGGCGGATGCCGGTATCTGCGCCGAAGCGGTGCGGCTTTTTGCAGGAAAAGTGCCGATTTTAGGCGTATGCCTGGGGCATCAGACAATCGGTGAGGTTTTTGGCGCTAAAGTAGTGCGGGCGCCGCAGCCCATTCACGGCAAGGTCAGTAAAATTCGGCATAACGCGAAGGGGATGTTCGCGGGTATGCCCCAAGGCTTAGAAGTAGGCCGCTACCATTCCTTAGTGCTGGAAGCCTCGTCCATACCGGACTGCTTGGAGGTGACGGCCACGACGGAAGACGGGCTGATTATGGCGGTGCAGCATAAGAATTATGCGGTTACAGGCATTCAGTTTCATCCGGAATCCATTTTGACGCCCCAAGGCGAAGCCTTATTGCAGAAGTTTTTAGAAAGCCACGGGACCGTACGAAGTGCAGCTGCCGGAAAAGAGCAGCAACTAGGATAAGGGAGGCAGCGCCATGTTGACACAAAGAAAAACAGGACAAGTAACCACCATCGTGCGCGTAGGAAACGCTCGCATTGGCGGCGCTCAGCCAGCGGTTATGGCGGGACCCTGCGCCGTGGAATCAAGAGAGCAGTTGCTGGCGGCAGCTCGTTTGGTTAAGGCTGGCGGCGCGCAGATGCTGCGCGGCGGCGCGTTTAAACCGCGCACATCTCCCTATGCGTTTCAAGGGTTAGAAGAGCAAGGCCTGCAGCTATTGGCTGAAGCCCGAGAAGAAACCGGCTTAGCGATAGTTACAGAAGTTATGGAGGCGGCGGCAGTGCCGTTGGTGGCTTCCTATGCGGACATGCTGCAGGTGGGGGCGCGCAATATGCAGAACTTTGCCCTTTTAAAGACGCTGGGCAAGGCTGGCAAGCCGGTGCTGCTGAAGCGAGGGCTATCGGCAACCATTGAAGAATGGCTTTACGCGGCGGAATATATTTTGGAAGCCGGCAACAATCAAGTCGTCCTTTGCGAGAGGGGCATCCGCACCTTTGAGACGCATACGCGCAATACCCTGGACTTGGGAGCGGTGGCGGCCGTTAAAGGGCTGAGTCATCTGCCTGTGATTGTCGACCCCAGCCATGGAACCGGACGGCGAGAGCTTGTGCACTCTATGACGCTGGCGGCGCTGGCGGCTGGAGCGGATGGCGCGCTGATTGAAGTACATCCTTGCCCGGAGGAGGCGTTGTGCGATGGACCGCAGTCTTTGCCGCCTATGGAGTATCTGGAGCTGATGGATGATGTGCGCTTTTTCGGCAGGCTTCATAAACGAGGCCGCCGCGGCCTGGAGAAAGCAGTATAAAACCGCGCAAGCGGTTTTTTCTTTTGGCGGCAAGAAAAGTGCGGTACAATATAGAGGAAGTTGATGATTGCAGGAGCCGAACAAAATGAATTCACTTTCTTTTTTTGCACCGACTAAGCAAGGGGTATTTTTGCGTCGTCCCAATCGGTTTGTAGCGGAATGTTTGCTGGAAGGCAAGACTGTGCGGGCGCATATGCCCAATCCAGGGCGCATGAGGGAGTTGCTTTTTCCTGGCGTAACCATGTGGCTGGCAGAAGGAAACGAAGCGAAACGAACTACCGCTTATTCGGTAGTGGCGGTGGAGAGGGACAATCAGCCGGTGGTTTTGGAAACGCTGGCTTCCAATCGGATTGCTCGGGAACTGTTGACGCGCCGAGCTGTTCCAGGCTGGGAAGACTGGCAGGTAGCAGCGGCGGAAGTCAAGGAAGGAGCGCACCGCTTTGATTTTCTGTTAGAGAATAGCAAGGGTGAAACCATGCTGCTGGAAGTGAAATCCTGCACTCTTTTTGGAGAAACTGGAGCCATGTTTCCCGATGCGGTGACGGCTCGAGGCAGCAGCCATGTACGGACGTTGACTGAGTTGGCTCAAAATGGGCGGCGCTGCGGGGTATTGTTTATCGTCCATGCTGCGCAGACCCAATGGTTTTTGCCGGAATACCATACAGATCCTGTTTTCGCCGCGGCCCTGGCGGCAGCAAGACCGTACGTGGATATTCGCGCCATGAGTATTTCCTGGAAGCCTGGGTTTATTCTAGACGCTGCGAAAAAATTGGATATTCCTTGGAATGTATATGAGCAGGAAGGCGCCGATGGCGGTGTATATATGGCTTTTTTAGAAGTAATTGCCGATTGCAGGCTGCAAATTGGCTCTTTGGGAGAGCGTGAGTTTCGGGCGGGTCATTATGTGTATGTCGGCTCTGCAGCGAGAGGCTTGGAGGCTCGCGTTGCCAGACATGGGCGGCTGCGCAAAAAGATGCATTGGCATTTTGATTATTTGCGGCAAGCCGCACTTTGGAAAGGGGCGCTGCCCATTCGTACCCAAGAACGGCTGGAATGTTCTTTAGCCAAAGCAGTGCGTGAGCTGGCGGCAGGAGAAATTGCAGGCTTTGGCGCTTCAGACTGTCATTGCGGGAGTCATTTGTTTTATTTTGCGCAGGAACCGCAGAAACAAAAAAGCTTTCAAGCCATGTTTCAGCGGTTTCGCATAGATCGGCTGCAGAGAATTCTAAAAAAATGAAGCAAGAATGTTAGATTCTTACTTGAGTTGCAGCTCATCCTTTGCTACTATGATATATATGGATTATTTTGGAGAAGTTGGTCGTCCTTCGTCCCCTGGGGCGAATGATGCCGGAATGGGGGAAGGATATGATCGGTTTTGACGAAACAATGCTGAACTTCGCAAAAATAAAGGTGGCTGGCGTCGGAGGCGGCGGCAGCAATGCAGTCAACCGCATGATGGATATGGGGTTGTCTGCCGACTTTATTGTGATGAATACAGATGCGCAGGCGGTGCAATCTTCGCCTGCCAATCAGCGTTTACAGCTTGGAGATAAGGTAACTAAAGGACTTGGCGCGGGCGCTAATCCAGGCGTTGGCGAACAGGCTGCATTAGAAAGCAGGGCGGATATTCTTAAAGCGCTGGATGGCGCCGATATGGTTTTTGTTACGGCCGGCATGGGCGGCGGTACGGGAACAGGGGCAGCGCCGATCGTTGCGCAATGCGCCAGAGAAGTAGGCGCCTTGACCGTGGGGGTAGTAACCTATCCGTTTTCTTTTGAAGGAAAACGGCGTATGGTCAAGGCGGAACAAGGCGTAGCGAAGCTGCGTGAACATGTGGATACATTGATTACGATTTCTAATGATCGATTGTTAAAAATTGCTTCGCGTCAAACCAGCTTGCTGGATGCGTTCTGCATGGCTGATGATGTCTTGAAGCAGGGCGTGCACAGCATTGCGGGTTTGATCTCCAAGCCGGCGATGATCAATTTGGACTTTGCCGATGTGCAGTCGGTCATGTCCTCTTCCGGCCAGGCGTTTATGGGCATTGGCATGGGCAAAGGCGAAGATCGGGCGATGGATGCTATGCAAAAAGCGATGCATAGTCCTCTTTTGGGGATCTCTGTCGAAGGCGCACGGGCGGTATTGGTTAATGTGACTGGCAGCCAAGATATGAGCTTGCTCGAAGTGAATGAAGCTGTAGGGATATTGATGGATGCGGTAGACGAAGACGCTAATATCATCTTTGGCGCTGATATCGATGAGACGATGGGCGATGACGTGCGGATTACGATTATTGCGACTCGTTTTGGTGCAGAAGCTGGTCCGGCTGCTTCGGTAAAAGCGCCTGAAGCAAAAACGGACTTTAGTTTGTCCGGAGGAATGGAAATTCCTCAATTTATGCGCCGAGGTTAATTGAGGGATGGATTAAATAGAAATTGAATCTAAAAAGCTCCAAGACAGTTTTGGTCTTGGAGCTTTTTGGGTTCTATGTCAATGGTTGGGGTAAAAGCATAAAGTAATGTTGGCAGCGAGGATGCAAATTCTCGCTGCTATCTATTTTTAGTAACCGCAAGATAGAGGATGCGGTTACGCATTCGCTC
>NZ_JAQUZF010000009.1:0-47904 GCF_028691475.1 Anaeromusa sp. | reverse complement strand
TGGGTGTCATGGCACATCCCCCTCTCATCATCCACTTGCTGTTTTATCTCCCGCAGGCGCACCAAGGTTCTTCCGCCAGATAGTCACCGTCGGAATAGTAATAGGCTCTAGCACGGCAGCCGCCGCAAATATCGTCATAACCGCAGCGCCCGCAAGCCCCTTTTAGCGGCTGATGGCGCAAATCCTGGAAGATTTCACTTTTAGCCCACATTTCATCAAACGGCGTCTGACGCACATTGCCCACTTTCATCGGCAAGTACGGACACGGATGAACATCGCCGTTAGGAATAATGACGCAATAGGCCGTACCAGCCAAGCATCCCTTGGTAAAGCGCATCTTCATGCCCCGTTCTTTCGCAATGCGCATGAACTGAGGAGCGCAAGTCGGCTTTAGCTCAATCTCCACCTGCTGCTGTTTATCCAAAATGCGTCCCAAAAGCGACTCATATTGTTCCGTATGCAAAGATGTATCTTCAATATCTTTGCCCCGACCCACAGGCACGAGGAAGAAAATATGATGTCCCGCAGCACCAGCGCTTACTGCAAAATCGGTAAGTTCCGTAATTTCCGGTTCATTCCAATTCATAGCGGTAGTATGAATTTGGAACGGCAAGCCTGCCGCGCGGCAGGCGGCCATGCCGTCAACCGCGCCCTGCCAGGCGCCGGGCCATTTGCGGAATTCGTCATGCCGTTCAGCGTCAACACTATCCAAGCTAATCCCCGCCCGGGCCAGACCAGCCTCTTTGAGCTTCACCGCCACTTCCGGCGTAATTAAAATACCGTTCGTCCCCAACACCGGGCGCAGGCCCTGCTCTTTGGCATGACGAATAAGCTCATAAATGTCGGCGCGCATCAAAGGTTCGCCGCCGCTGAGAATCAAAATTTTAAAGCCAGCCTTGGCAATTTGCTCAATAAGCTTTTTCCCTTCCGCCGTATCCAATTCTTCCGCATGCTTAGAGCCTGCGTCCCGGTAGCAATGGACACAACGGATATTGCATTCCTGGGTCGTATTCCAAGAAATGATCATGGGATCACTCCTTCCAGTCCGTCAGATAACAGGCCGGATCCTCCGCCCAAATATTGCCGCCTGTTACGGCTTCCGCCCGAATGCGGCAGCCGCCGCAAAACATTTTATAACGGCACTCGCCGCAGCGGCCTTCCAAGTGCAGGTGCTTCTCGCGCATAGAGCACAAGAACTTGTCCTGGCTGTCCCGCCAGATTTCGCTGAATTTCTTCTCCCGTACATTGCCCAGAGACTTATGACCCCAGAATTGACAAGCATGCACATTGCCCTGAGGGTCCACATTGGAAGTTTTCTGTCCAGCTGAACAGCCTCCATGCATTTCCAGCAGTTGCAATACTTCTTCTACTCGCTCCGGCTGGTGCTTTTCTAAGTACTGCAGTAAATAAATACCGTCGGCATGATTATCGGTCGTCAAAATTTCCACTTCAATACCGCGTTTATGGAAATCCAACGTCCGTTCCATCAAGAGTTCAATGGTTTGCCGTTTCTGTTCAGGCGTGGTATCGAGTTCCGCCATTTCCTTGCCTCGGCCTGCATACACCAAGTGGTACATGCAAAAGCGCGGCACTCCTTCGCGTTCCACAATATCCAGAACATCCGGCAGGGTGTGGAAATTCAAGCGATTCACGGTAAAACGAATACCGGTCTTATTGCCCGCAGCCAGCGAGTTGCGAATGCCCTGGATCGTCTCCTGGAAAGCGCCTTTTTTGCCGCGGAAATTATCATGAACTTCTTCATTGCCATCCACGCTGATGCCTACATATTGAAAACCAGATTCATGGATGCGCCGAGCCATGTCCGGCGTGATCAGTGTGCCATTCGTTGAAATAACAGGACGAATGCCTTTGGAGGCGGCATAGGGTCCCAATTCAAACAAATCCTGGCGCACCAGCGGTTCGCCGCCGGAGAAAAGCAGCACAGGCACCTTCATGGAAGCCAGATCATCAATAAAGGCTTTGGCTTCCTCGGTTGAAAATTCGCCAGCATATTCTTTGTCTTCTGCATTAATATAGCAATGCTGACAAGATAAATTGCAACGGTTTGTGCTGTTCCAAACAACAATCGGCGTAGCGTCCGAAGAAAACTGCAGCATCTGCGGCGGCAGCTGCTCTGTTTTGCGACCGTATTTAACAATATCCGACACCGTTGCCGTACCACATAATAATTTTGTACATCCAATCATTCTAAAATGAAACCTCCTTGAACTGCTATACGCAAAAAAGGCCAACTCTCAAAGAAACTTTGGAGAGTAGGCCTCTACCTGCCATTTTACAGTTTTTCTTTTTCTATTGGCGTTGTTAGGGAAGCAGTGTGACGCACTTCCTCTTTCACCTGATCCGAGGCGGCTTTAAAATCCCGAACGCTTTTCCCCAAGGCTCGAGAAATATCCGGCAGCTTAGCAGGTCCAAAAGTAATCAGTACGATTACCAGCACAACGAAAAGCTCCGGCAACCCGATGTTGAACATTGGCCATACCTCCCCTTCCAGCTTCTATTATCGCAAATTCGCTGTATAGAAACAACAAATTTTTTCGTTGAGTATACAACATTCAAGTCGAATCCGGCGGAAAGCGCAGCGTAAAGGAGGTTCCCGCTCCTACAATACTGGCTGCTTCCACCTCAATTCCATGCAAATTCATAATCTCTTTGGCTACCGCCAGCCCCAGACCCGTGCCGCCGCCATCGCGGCTGTGCGCCTTGTCAACCTTATAAAAGCGTTCCCAAATATAAGGCAGCGCTTCTGCCGGAATACCATGGCCGGTATCGTTGATACGCAAAAAAGCCCGCCCATCTGCGCCGCGGCCAGATTCAATGCGAACGCCCCCCTGTTCTGTATGACGCAAGGCATTATCCAAAAGAATCAACAACAGTTGCGTTAACCGATCCCCATCGCCGTACACAAAGAGTCCTTCAGAAAGTTTTGTTTCCAACCGCAAGCCTTTTTCCTGCGCCAATTTCTCCACTAACTGCACCACGCCAGCTACCAGGCTTTGCAGTAAAATACATTCCCGTTCCATTTCCACGACGCCGGCCCGCAAGCGGCTTATATCAAGCAAGTCGGCAATCAAACGTTCCAGGCGCAGCGCCTCGTCACGAATCAAGGCATGATATTGCTGCCGTTGCTGCTCTGGCGCCGTACCGTCTGCCAGCGCCTCATTGTAGCCGCGGATAATGGTTAATGGCGTGCGCAGCTCATGAGATACATTGGCCACAAAATCCCGCCGCAGCCCTTCTTGCTTCTCCATTTCCAACGCCGATTTCTCTAGGCTGGCCGCCATGGCATTAAAACTTTGCGCCACATCCGCCAATTCCGCCGGCCCTTCTACAGGTACCCGGCGATGATACTCGCCACCAGCAATATGCTGCGTCGCTTGGCGCAAGTTTTCCAACGGGCGTGCAATCTGCCGGCTTAAGCGCTGGCCGACTAGCAGCGACGCCAGCAGACAAATAACCGCGACAACTCCCAAATGCCACCGCACCCGCTGCAGCCACTCCTCTACGCCCTGCAGAGGTACATGCAAAACAACAGCGCCGTCTATACTTCCTGCTTCAGCTCCAGGCACCGGCACCGCAACCACCAGCATTTGCTCTTGATAGAAGTCATGAAAAAAAGTACGCTTGACAATTTGCCCCTGCAGCACCTCCTGCAACGGCCCCGCCAACCGAGCTCCTCCTTGCCGCATCATGCCGCGCCCTGGCCCCTGGCCCTGCATCATACCACGACCATGGGGCATAGCATCGCCATGATTAAAATGCATGCCCCCTGCCGCCGGAGGCATCATATCGCCAGACAAAGCCAGAATTCCGCCCTGACGATCCACCACCCAAATACGGGCGTCCAAAAACGGATCCAATACCTCTACCAGCTGCCGCAGCTCCCGGTAGCCGTCTTCTTGCTGACGCGAAGCCGCCACTAAAAGACTCAGCCCTGTCCCCTTCCGCACTAAATCCGCCGTGCGCTGTTCCAATACGTACTGACGAATCAGCATATACGAACCGGCAAACGCCAAAAGCAAGGCCAAAATAATAATGCCAATATGGCGGGACCAAATTTGATAACGCAATGGTCTGGCCACAATTACACCCCTACTTCAAACTTATAGCCCACACCCCATACCGTGCGAATATCCCAGTCTCCGTTGGTTCGGCCTGCGGTTATTTTTTGGCGCAGACGCTTGATATGCGTATCAACCGTGCGGGTATCTCCGAAATATTCATAGCCCCAAATGGCTTCCAGCAATTGTTCACGGGAAAAAACGCGTCCAGGATGCTTAGCCAAATACCACAGCAATTCCATCTCTTTAGCGGTCAATTCCACCTCTACGCCAGCCACACGTACGCTGCGCTCTGCTAAATTGACATCCAACTCATCATATTGCAAGGACTCTTCTTCGCGCCAAGTATGCTGAGAACGCCGCAGGACCGCTTTGACCCGGGCCACGACTTCCCGCGGATTGAAAGGTTTCGTTATATAATCATCGGCTCCTAAATCCAATCCATTGATGCGATCCTCATCCTCTCCTTTAGCCGTCAGCAAAATAACAGGCACCTCAGATACCCGCCGCACACGGCGGCATACCTCCAGTCCATCCTGTCCCGGCATCATAACATCTAGAAGAAGCAGCTGCGGCTTGTGCTCTTCGTAAAAACGCAGAGCCTCTGTTCCGTCAGCGGCTTCCACTACGTCAAAGCCTTCTTTTTCAAAATAAAGCGCCAAGAGCTGACGTATCTGCTTATCGTCATCTGCAATTAAAATCTTTGTTTTTTCCATCTTTGAACCTCCTGGGGGACTGTTTTTAAAAAAGAAAGACGGCACACAGAGTAACTTTAAACTTTCCTATATAGGAATAAAAGGCATTCTACTCAACGCAGAATGCCTTCACCAGCTTTCTTCAACTCCATTTACTTTACAGCACCGCATCCAAGGCCGCTACTAATTCCTTTTTAGGCCGAAACCCCACCAAACGGGAGACTTCTTTGCCCTCCTTGAAGATAAGCAGCGTAGGAATGCCCATGACCTTGTACCGCTGCGCCACCGCAGGAAAGTCGTCGACATTCACTTTAATAATAGCCGCTTTATCCGCGTATTCAGGCGCCAGCGACTCCAATTCAGGAGCAATCATTTTGCAAGGCCCGCACCAAGGAGCCCAAAAATCAACCAAAACCGGCTTGCCCGCTTCAATCACCAGGGTTTGAAATTCTTCTTCTGTTGCAATGGTATGCAAAGCCATATCCATGCCTCCCTGTTTTTCCTCTATGAAATCAACGCTTTCACCGAGAATATTCTATTTTTATTGTAAAGTTTTTATTTCTTGAAGTCAACTATTGCTATTGCTTTCTTGCGATGCTCTGCATTGCCAGCGATGCACAAGTCCCATCAAAATAGCGCTCACCACGGCCACTACACCCAAAAACGCAGGCGCATTCCATGGAGCCGGCAACGATTCATACAGCCCATAGATACCAAAAAGCACAAAGATAACAGCCGCTGTCCATTTGACCGCCTGCTCCGGCAGGCGCTTAAGCAGCATGCCGCCTACAACAATCGCCATGCCGTCGGCAATCATCATCCCCGTAGTCGTCCCCATCCAAACCGGTATAATTTCTTGATACTGAGCAGCCAAGGCTACTGTAGCCAGCTGCGTCTTATCTCCCATTTCCGCCAAAAAGAACGCCACCACTACGGTGCAAAACGGCGTATAACAGGTAGCCTTGTCCGCATCCCCAAGCTCATCCCCGCGAATGGTCCAAATACCGAAAAAGATAAAGGATACTGCGGCGGCAATTTGTACGTACATCATAGGCATCACATACTGCAAATAATGCCCAGCCAGCACCGCCAGCAAATGATTGAGCAGCGTCGCCACGAGAATGCCGCTCATCACGGTTTTCCAGGAATACCTGCCTGCCAACGCCAAGGCTAAAAGCTGGGTCTTGTCGCCCATTTCCGCCAATACCACAAAAATCATAGCCGCCAAAAAAGCTGTCATTGATCTAGCCTCCTGATTGCGAAGTCACTGATTTGCGCGCCTCTTACGCAAAAGGCAGTAGCTCCTTAGTATTTTTTTAAATTCTCCCCTGTACTCTCTGCTAAACTCTGATACCTCTGTTACTCTGTGTGAACGTCTTCTTTACTTATTTATATATTAAAAAAAGCGAGACCTTTGGGCAGGATTTCCTGCCCAAAGGTCTCGCTTGTCAACGCATTTTGTTCGTTAACGGCAAAGCCAGATAGTATACACTATCAGACTGTTGACTTTGCACCGTGAAGCTACTCCCCTTTGGATTCTGGGTATAGAGTAACGAAAAATTGTTCTTTTGTCAAGAAAGTGTGCGGCAAGCAATCAATAAGCCGGGTTCTGTTCCGCTTGCGCGGTGATGACCATCTATCTGGGCCATCCGTTGCCGAATGGCTCTAGCAACCAACCCGGAAGGCTCAGCGGGCCGCTTCATCCCTTCCCTATTTGGTCTTGCTCCGAGTGGGGTTTACCTAGCCGGCCAGTCACCTGACCGCTGGTGCGCTCTTACCGCACCGTTCCACCCTTACCGGCATAAAGCCGGCGGTACACATTTCTGTGGCACTGTCCCTAGAGTTTCCTCCGCTGGACGTTATCCAGCACCCTGCCCTGTGGAGCCCGGACTTTCCTCGACCGTCCTAAAACGGCCGCGGCCATCTTTCAAGCTCGCCGCAACATGTATGAAAATATCACAAATTGTCCGGCTCGTCAAGAACTCCTTCACTGCGCCATTGCTGCAGCGAAGATAAGCGCTGCTCCATACTCCGAGATGTCTTGGCTGCGCTTTCGATGGAAAAAGAGGCTTCTTGCAGCTTTTTCTGCGTTTTTTCCAACAACAGACCGAAGCGGGCAAATTCCCCTCGCACCGCCCCCAACAACTCCCATACTTCCGCGCTGCGCTGCTCAATGGCCAGCGTTCGAAAGCCTAGCTGCAAACTATTCAAGAGCGCTGCCAGTGTCATCGGGCCCGTCACTACGACCCGATGGCGGTGCAGCAGTTCCTCAGCCAAACCAGGACGCTGCAGAACCTCGGCATATAAACCTTCCGTAGGCAAGAACAACAAGGCAAAATCGGTCGTATGCGGCGGAGAAACATATTTTTCTGCGATGCTCTTAGCTTCTAAACGCAGTCGCTGCTCCAGCTTTTTGGCCGCATTTTCCTGTCCCTCGGCATCGCCGGCTTCTCGCGCCTCTTGAAGACGCAAAAAGTCTTCCTGCGGAAACTTCGCATCCACAGGCAGCCAAATACATCCCTTTTCTCCTTGTCCAGGCAGGCGCAAGGCAAACTCCACCCGCTCGTTGCGTCCTGGAACTACCGCCACATTCGCGGCATACTGCTCAGGAGCCAATACATCTGATAAAAGGGCGGCTAATTGGATCTCTCCCCAGGTTCCTCGGGTCTTAACATTTGTCAGCACTTTTTTCAAATCACCCACACTGGCGGCAAGGTTTTGCATCTCGCCCAAGCCCTTATGCACCATTTCCAGCCGCTCGCTTACCCATTGGAAGCTTTCTCCCAGCTTTCTTTCCAGCGTCTGTTGCAGCCGTTCGTCCACCATAGCGCGGATTTCTTCCAGGCGTCGTCCGCTTTCCAGACGCAAAGACTCCATTTGCGCTTCCAAGCTTTGCCGCAGATGCTCTTGGCGTCGTTCCTGCGCCTGCGTCAGGTTCTGCAAGTGGCTGGACATACTTTCCGTCTGCTGCAGCTGCATACCCATATGCTCCGCCAGACGACGCAGCACGGAATCATTAAAATCCTGCAGTGTTTCCCGCAGTTCTCGACGGCTTTCCTGCAGTTCCTGGCGCAGCTTTTCTTTGTCTGTTTCCGACTCTTCTTTGGCATTGCCTAAACGGCTGATTTTTTGGAGAAGCCATAGTATTAATACCAATTGCACAATGGCCGCCGCCAACAAAACTATCGTCGCAGTATCCATGACACCCTCCTGTAAGGCATTCCAATTACGCTATAGGACTTTATCATTTTCCGGCAAAATAGCAGGTAGCCATATCAGCCATATGTAAAGCCGGAACTAACGCGTAACGTTTCATGGCGCCGGACAGGCTCTGCCCGCCAGCATAGGAACGCGCCGTATCGTCAAAACCGCCCATATGCCAACGAATAGCGAGCATTTCCTCCTCCGTCAAAGGAATAAACTTCTGCAGCAGCATAACCGACTTTTCCCCATGACCTAAGGGCAGTTGATCATCGATTTCGTACACTTCGACCTTTTCCCATTGGCCGGTTGTTTCGTTCTTCCGATTCCGAAAGCCTTTTCGATAAAAATTCGCCTTGCATAAATCATGAAATAAGGCGCAGAGACAGGCAGATTCCTGTTCCAACTCCTGAGAAAAAGCCTGCCTCAAGGTCATCAGGCTGTCGTATACAGCCAGAGAATGCACCAAAAGGCCTCCTTCCTCCGCTCCGTGAAAGGCAGTGCTCGCAGGAGCTGTATAAAAATCTGTTTCCGTTTCCAAATAATCCAGTAGTTGAATCAGGCCTGGACGATCAATCGTCTTGGCCAATGAAATAAACCGCTCTTTTTCTTCCTGTAAGGACATCTGCTTTCCTCCTCTAAAAAACCGTATTTTTCGGTCTTATTGCTTTTATGAAAACAGGTATATTATACCGCAAATGCAGCGACGTAACCAGGACGAGAATAAATCATCACCTTGCTCTGGAATTGTCTACTGATTTATGTTAGTATAAACAGGAGCAACGGAGCATGAGTGCTCTGCCGTTCTGGTGGGGAAGCGGCAGAGCCGGGGGCGTGCTCCGTTGTGCGTGATTTTTCTCTTGAAACCCCTTTCGCGTCTTTCGTATATTTCGCGGTTCGATCATAAATTCTAATATATTTAAAAAGCAAGCTGACCTTGTCGCGCAGACAGGGTCAGCTTTTTTATATCTATAGCAGACTTTGTCAATTTTCACGGTGAATCTCAAATACAATCATTGCCCCCGTAACCCTCAGACGTACCCTCCGGTTCTCCGATTCTCCTGTTCGATTTTTCCCGGGCCTTAGCGCGGCTCGTCTTTCGGCTCAAAGGACAGGCATTGCCGCTGGGAAACTTCCCTAGTCACCCTGTTAGGCATATTCTTGCTCTTAAACCCCATAGCCTTGCAGCCATAGGGAAATTCTTTTTCCCAAGTGATATAGAAATACTTGCATTTATTGCAGTTGATTTTATTGGTTCCCTGCGTCTCCATGATTTCCGCCTCCCCTTGGAAAAACCAGTTCCTCTACAACCAAGCCAACAGGCCTAAACGGCCGCTATGTCCATTGTCGCCGCGATGAGAAAAAAACAACTCTTTCTGACAGCACGTGCATACGCCGGAGTCAGCGATCCGTTGCAGCGGTATGCCGGCTTCAGCAAGAAGCCAGGCGTTAAAGCCTCGCAAATCAAGCCTATGTTCGCCCTTTTCGCTGCGCAGCAGTCCTGCGGGAAGATTAGCCGGCAGCTTCTGCAGCACATTCTCGCCCACAGGATAGCAGCACTGCCCAATAGACGGTCCCAACGCAGCCAAACATTCTTCCCCTTTTGTGCCAAAGCGCTCCTTCATAACCTGCAAAGAGGCCGCAGCAATACCGGCTACCGTACCTTTCCAGCCGGCATGAGCCAACGCCAGCACGCGGTGCACGGGATCAAAAAGCAGCACAGGCACGCAATCTGCTACTAAAAGGAGCAACGGAATACCCTTGGCCGCGGTCACCACTGCATCAGTTCCAACCAACGCACCGTCCCAAGCAAAAGCGCCTTGGCCGCATTGACCTTCGTCCACTACGGCTACTACATTTCCGTGAACCTGCTGCAGCGCCACTACCTTGGACGCCTCAGCGCCAACGGCTTTGCAAAAGAGCTTACGGTTGGCAGTAACATCTTCCGCACAATCACCGACATGATATCCCAAATTCAAAGACAGCCAAGGAGCCTTGCTAACGCCGCCAAGACGAGTGGACATGGCATGCTGCAAGCCAGCCTCTTGGAGCAAAGAAAAGCGTCCTACTGTCAAAGCTCCTGCCTTTTCCAGATAAAAAGACTCTTTTTCTTTCACCATGCTTCCCTGCCTTCCCGGCAGATACCGCAACGCCTGCAGCCTGGAAAGCATCCTTTTGTGGGCGCTTCCTTGACGGCGCGCTGCCATTCCTGCCATAAATAATCCTTGTTAAAGCCCATATCCAAGTGCGCCCAAGGAAGACGTTCGTCTATGGATCGCTGTCGATATAAATAACTCTCCTCATCCAAGCCGGCGTCTTTTAAGCAAGCGGTAAAGCGCCGCCAGCCGCCCTTCGCTGCGGCAGCCGCCAAAACCGGCGCCAACCGGCGATCCCCCCGCGCCAACACAGCCTGCACATAGGCTTCCCGCGGCGGCTCGCTGAGAATTTCTATACGTCGTTGCGATTTAAGCAAGCTTTCCAAGCGGCGCAGCCGCTGCTGAACTACCTTTTTATCCGCCATAGGCAGCCACTGAAAGGGAGTAAACGGCTTAGGTATAAAGGGATTGACACTAAGAGTCAGCTTGCCCTTGGAGCCCGCTTCTTCCATACACGCCAGCACCCGCAAGGCCATCTCGGCAATAGCGTCAATATCTTCATCGACTTCCGTCGGCAAGCCAATCATAATATACAAACGCAGATTGGGAATGCCTGCCTGCGCCGCCAGGCGCACGCCTTCTAAAAGATGCTCTTCTCGAATCCCCTTGTTGATGACGTCTCGCAAGCGCTGACTGCCGGCTTCCGGCGCTAAGGTCAGCGTCCGGTGTCCGCTGGCGGCCAGACCGGACACCAATACCGCATCCAATGAATCCGCTCGCAAGGAGGCTACGGAAAAGCGCATCCCCTTGGCTTCGAACTCATGGCACAAGGCTTGAATCTCCGGATAATCGGAAACAGCCGCCCCCATCAGGCCCACTTTCATACCCTGCTGCTGCGCCCGCAAAAGCGCTTGACGCAGCACCGGCAGCGACCGCGGCCGCGGCTGACGAAAGCAGTACCCGGCCATGCAGAAACGGCAGTGCCGTCCGCAGCCGCGGGCCACTTCCAGTAAAAACAGCTTGCCGAACTCCGCGTCTTCCGCAAAAACAGCCGTTTCTCCCGGGTAGTCGTCTAAGCGTTCTACTCTGCGCCGCGAAATGGTCTCTGGAACCTCCCCCATCTTCCGCCACGCTGTCACTCGTCCGTCCGCCTCGTAATTCGCTTCGTAAAAGGCAGGCACATAAACACCGGGAATGTGCGCCCACGCCAGCAACACCTCCTGGCGCGTTTTACCTTTGGTACGGCAGTCCTGGTACACGTCCACCAGCTCCTGCAAGACTTCTTCGCCTTCGCCGATAATGGCCGCATCAACAAACGGCGCCAACGGTTCCGGATTGAACGTAGCGCAAGGGCCGCCAATCAACACAAAGGGATCCTGCTCGCCCCGTTCCACAGCCAATTGTGGAATTCGCCCCAGTTGCAGCATATCCAAAAAATGAAAATAATCCATTTCAAAAGAAAGCGCAAACCCTACCAGCGCGAACGCACTTAACGGTCGCTGACTCTCCACGGTCATCAGCGGCGTCTGCGTGCGAATATGCTCGTCCCAGGCTTTTTTTTCCGGCAAAAAAGCCCGCTCGCAGCACAGGTCTCCCCGTTCATTGAGCAGGCGATATAAAATATGCAAGCCTAAATTAGACATGCCCACTTGATAATTATTGGGATAGACCAAGGCAAAACCCCTGCCGCCTGCCTGCGGCGGCGCACAGGTATTTTCCTCCTGCTCGCGGCGCTGCCGCAAGGCTTCTTTTAAGTTCCAAGACATATGGTTCACTCACTTCCTGTCTCTGTTTCTTCCATCATAGCAGAGATTCCCTGTAATGTCAGCGAAGATGGTGCACATCATTCACAAGAGAAACCAGGACTTTTTGCGGCAGCACTTCCAAAATATTTACCGCCGTATTGCTCTGACGTATAGCCCAAAGACGGTTCAAATCCATGCCTAACACATCACAAAGCACCGTGCGAATCGCAGCGCCATGAGACACAATAACCACGGTCTGTCCTTCATGCCGCTGGGCTAGCTCGCGCAAAGCCTCCATCATCCGCTGCTGCACCTCAAAAAAGGTCTCGCCGCCGGGAATTTCAATTTCCGCCGGATGCGAAAATAACCGATTTCCCGTACCGCCGCCATCTAAATCAAGGGAATCATAGGTCATGCCTTCCCAGTCGCCAAAGGAAATTTCCCGCAAATCCCGGCGAGTTAATACATCCAAACCATGTACGGCGGCAATCTGGGCTGCCGTCACAAAAGCCCTGCTCAAATCGCTGCTGTAGACGGCGGCTATCTTTTCATCCGCCAGCCGCAGCGCCACTTTTCCTGCCTGTTCAATGCCGTTCGCAGTCAAAGAAATGTCTGTTTGCCCTTGATATCGCATCTCTATGTTCCAAGTCGTTTCACCATGACGCACCAAAATTAATTTACTCATACTCCATTTCCTTTCTCGAAAAGCCGCACTTCTTATCTTACTTTGTCAATTCAGCCGTCAAGGCCGCCACTAGGCGCTCATTTTCGTCTTGCCTACGCACAGCAACTCGGATATGACTGTCGCCAAGGCCTACGTAATTGGCGCAGTCCCGCACCAAAATTCCTCGCCGTTTCAAACGCTCCCGCCATTGGCTGGAAGTCAGACCTGTTTGTTTCATATCTAAAAGAATATAATTTACCGCCGGTTCATAGGCATGCACTCCCGGCAGCGCCGCTAACGCTGCGTACAACGCCTGCTTCGCCTGAGCTACATAGGCGCGGCTTTCCTGCTGATAGTCGCTGCAGCGAAGGGCCCACAAGCCTGCCTGCTGCGCCAAAAAGTTCACATTCCACGTGTCCTTTTTCGCCGTCAATTCTTGGATCAGCACCGCATCGCCTGCCATAAAACCCAAACGCAGTCCCGGGATGGCGTAAAATTTAGTCAAAGAACGCAAAACCGCCGCCTGATCTCCCATTCTCGGCAAATCCGGCAAAATGCTGTATTTTTTCTGTTCCGGCAAAAAATCCTGAAAGGATTCATCCACAAGGAAAAAGCACTGCTGCCTGGCCGCTTCTGCCGCCAAACGCAGCACCGCTTCGCGCTTGAGCAGCGTCCCTGTGGGATTATTGGGATTACAAAGAAAAAACATATCCGCTGCCGCCAAGGCGGCTTGCATTTGCTCCCAAGGCAGTGCAAATCCGTCTGCACCAGCCAATGGCAAGTAAGCAACTTCCGCCCCAGCGGCGCGAGCCGCCTTTTCATATTCGCTAAAGGTTGGCGCCGTCACCAGCACACGCCTTGGTTTGCGCGTATGGCAAAGCAAGTACAGCAGTTCCGCTGCGCCATTCCCTACAATCACACTTTCCGAAGCACAGCCATGGCTTGCAGCCAAAGCCTGTCGCAGCTCCGCCGCCTCCGGTTCCGGATAATGCACAACCCCGCCCAAAAGGGAAGCCAACTGCTCCTTCAAACCAGGCGGCAAGCCCAAGGGGTTGATATTGGCGCTGAAATCCAGTACCGCTTCCGGCGACAACCCCAATTCACCGGCAGCAGCGTAAATATTGCCGCCATGCTCAAAAGCAGCGAACCCAGTCATGCTCTTCCCCCTCCTTGCCACAACGATACCAACTGCCGCCGGACACCAGCGGCCAGCTTCCCAAAAAAGAAAGCTGCGGCAGTTCCTGTTCTACCCGCTTCTGCAAGGTTTCTATCGTTTCTGAAGCTACATCGCCTTTCCACAAAACCCCCAGTACCGTACCGCTATGAGCCACATTGACGCCGATCGCTCCTTGTTGCAAGGCCAGCGACCAGAGCAGCTCCAGCTCTAGCTTGGGCAGCAAAATCTGATTAGCCCGCGCGCTAAGCATAGCGCCATGGCCCAACCAAAACGCTTCCTGTTCTTTCATACCCCGTTTTATGCATTGCACTGCTTGACGAACCACTCGTTCCTTGGCTCGGTTAAAGCAGTGCAATTCCTGACGCTCATTAAAACGCTGCGTATCCACCTGGCCGCCTTGGTCCCAGACAGAGACCATGATCGCCGGCGGTTCCCCCAAGCTGCAAAACGCAGCGCCCGTCACATGGTCGATTTGCGCAACACCAGGACAAAAGACGCCATCCGTAGGCTCCACCCCAGTCGCCAGCGTCAAAATCTCTTGCGGTGCAAGAACTCTTCCGAAAGCAAGAGCCACTGCTTGACAGGCAGCACCGATATCGGCGCTGCTAGACGACATGCCCTTGCCTACTGGCAATTGCGAACAAATCTCCAGTTCTCCTGGAAGCTGCTTTTCTCCCAAGAAAAGCAGCGTCTTAGCCACTGCTTGTTGCGTTTTAGGTCCGCCCAAAACAGTCGGCGCTTTAGTTGGCCGCAAAATAGCCCGGGAATAACTGCCGATCGGACAGGTGATCAGAAAGTAAGCTTCATCCACCAAGCCCTGCGTCAATTCACCGCAAGACCCAGGAACACGCACCTCCAAAGTTTGCCCGGCTGCCAACTGTTCGGGTATATTTTTATACTGCGGGGACGTTTTTTCGTCCATGCGTCTTGATTCCTCCATCCTGTTCTAATACAAAAAAGCCAGCAAGACGACAACTTCCGTAATTTCCGTCAGAGCTCCATATACATCGCCTGTAAGTCCGCCCAACTTGCGGCTGATCAAAAAGCCGCAGCCAAAAGCGCACACCAGCGCCGCTACCAAAGCGATCAACCCTTGGCCGCCCAAGGGCAGCACAAGCAAAAACGAAAGCACTAGAGCTATCCATAAGGCTCCCTCACCGGCATAAGCGGAAAAAGCGCGTCCCATGCCGTTTTCCCGAGCGTAAGGAAAGCAGGTAATTCCTACTACCATCGCTAAACGCCCTAATACAGGCATGGCAAAAAGCGCCGCCGGCAAAGTCAGCGACGCCAAATCGGCAATCAGAGACCATTTCAAAGCAAAGAGCATTAAAAAAGTGGTCACCCCATGGGCGCCCACGCGGCTGTCCTTCATGATTTCCAGCATCCGTGGCCGATGACGGCCGGAAAAAAGACCGTCCATGGTATCCATAAAGCCGTCGCAGTGCAAGCCGCCTGTCAAGAGAATGGACAGAGCCGTCAGAATGGTAACAACGACTGTCGGCGGGTACGTACTAACCCAAGTAGGAAGCCATACATACAGCACCTGCCAAGCAGCTACAAAGCACAAGCCCAGTACGGCTCCAACCAGCGGGAAATAGCGCACGCTGCGGCCGCAGCCCTCTTCATCCCAAAACAACTCTCCCGACAAACGCAGACGCGTCAAAAACTGCAATCCCAGCAAAAAATCATTGAACATAGTTCCCCTCCGGCATCTCCATTCTTCTTTAGACTACCATCCCAACAGCAGGCTGGCAAGCAAAAGAAACAGAGCCACCGCAACTTGCATTAGGCGGATTGTTTTCGTAATATGCCGCCCTTGCAGCGCTTCTTTGGGTTCTCCCATTTTCGCTCGCAGCGAAGCCACGCCGCCGTAATAGTTTAGACCGCCCAATTGCACACCCAAAGCGCCAGCCACCGTTGCCTCCGCATAACCGCTGTTCGGACTGGGATGCGCCGCTGCATCACGCCGCATCATCCGCCAAGCGTTGCGCCAGTCCATACGCAAAACCCAAGCAGCCCCTAAAAGCAGCACCGCTGTTATCCTTGCGGGCAGCCAATTGAAAATGTCATCAACCCTGGCAGCCGCCTTGCCGAAATGTTCATAGCGCTCATTATGATAGCCCACCATGGAATCCAACGTATTGACGGCGCGATACAAAAAGGCCAGCGGCACGCCGCCAAGCAGAAAATAACAAAGCGGCGAAATAATGCCGTCAACTATGTTTTCCGCTACCGTTTCCACTGTAGCCCGTGTGACTTCCCCTTCATCGAGGTCTGCTGTATCCCGGCCGACAATCCAGCCTACCTTGCGTCGTGCTTCCGCCATATTTCCAGCAGCCAGAAAATCGCGAATTTCACTGCCGGCGGCTGCCAAGCTGCGCGGCGAAACAGTAAAGCTCAGCAGCAACGCGCCCCCAAGCCATTGCACTGCGTCCCCCCCGAGGGCCAACAGCTGCATCCAGCACCAGGCGCTGCTATAAGCAGCAGCCAGTACTACCGCCACAAGCACGGCGCCTGACGTCTGCTGCTGCCAAGAGCTCTGTGTTAGACGCAGCAAGCATGCCTCTCCCCAAGAAATGACCCGGCCAATGAGCACTACCGGATGCCAGCGACTGTTTGGATCTCCCAATAGCTGGTCCAAAAGCACCGCTCCCAGCAGCATCCATAATTCACCGGGCCATGCGCTTGGCAGCATCTATTTTCCCTCCACGATGGCATACAGCCGGGTCATATCCAAGTTTTCCCGCACAACCGCAGCCAACCGATTATACGCCGCTTCCTTGCGCGCCTGCGTATCTCCTGAACGATCCAGAGGCGCTAAGCCTTTGCGCTGCCGCAACGCGTTGGCAAGAAGTCCCCGATAGGAGTCATTGTCAAAGATACCGTGCAGATAGGTGCCAAGAACCAAACCGGAGGAAGCCACCGCTCCATCCGGGCTGGCTGCCTTTTGACAGGAACGTTCTTCAATCTGAAATGCAGCTTCTGTCCCTGCAGCAAATTCCGTACGCCCCATATGAATTTCATAGCCCTTCAGCTCCAGACCGCTGGCTTTGATGCCCAAAAAGCGGTCGGACAAACCACGAGCGCTCACTTGCTGGGTCATTTTTTCCGCCACAAAGGTCGTTGTTGTATCCAAAAGACCCAGTCCCGGCGTTTCATCATGGTCGGACTCGGTATGTTCCGGATCAAAAACCGTCTGACCCAGCATCTGATAGCCGCCGCAAATGCCGATGACAGGTATGCCTTGGGCATGGAGCTCCTTAATGGCTTTTTCATAACCATGTTCCCGCAGATACAGCAAATCCTCTACTGTATTTTTACTGCCTGGCAAAATAATAAGATCCGGCTTGCCTAATGCTTCGCCTTGGCGCACATAGCGCACAGCCACATCCGGCTCGGCCCCGAGGGTGTCAAAATCCGTAAAATTGCTGATCTTCGGCGTCCGCAGCACCGCCACGTCAATTTCTTTGGTTTGAACCGTTTGCTTATCTTCCAAGGAAACAGAATCCTCGTCGTCAATGCCCAAATCGACCAGATGCGGAATAACCCCCAGTACCGGCTTGCCTGTTTTTGTTTCCAAAAATTCAAGAGCAGGCTGCAAAAGACGGATATCGCCGCGAAACTTATTGATAATGATGCCTTTCACCAGTTCCCTTTCGTCCGGTTCCAGCAATTCCAGCGTTCCTACCACTGATGCCAGAGCGCCGCCGCGGTCAATATCCGCCACCAGCAGCACCGGAGCCGGCGCCAATTTGGCGACGCGCATATTAACGATGTCATTGGCTTTGAGATTGACTTCCGCCGGACTACCGGCGCCTTCGATAACAATACGGTCAAATTTATCATGCAGCTTTTGCAGGCACGCTTTCACCGTATCAAGCGCCTGCAGGCTATAACCCTGATGGTATTCTTTGGCCGTCATGTTGCCGATGGGACGTCCCATCAGCACTACCTGGGAGCGGGAATCTCCTGTAGGCTTTAAGAGCACCGGGTTCATCTCCACCATAGGCTCCAACCCGGCGGCTTCCGCCTGAGCCACTTGGGCCCGCCCCATTTCCTCCCCAAATTTGGTTACATAGGAATTCAGCGCCATATTCTGCGCTTTAAAAGGAACGACACGCAAGCCGTCCTGCAAAAAAATGCGGCAAAGCGCGGTTGTTAAAATGCTCTTGCCTACATGAGAACTGGTTCCTTGGAGCATGATGGTCTTAGCCATGCCCAACGCCTCCTCTGTTCGCTATCGCTTCTCTTTTATTCCGCTTCCGCCAAACGGCGCACATCCACAGCCAAACCGCTGACAACCAAAAAAACTTGCTGCGCCTGGGCGGCTACCTGCTGATTCACCCAGCCCGCATAGTCCCGAAAAGCGCGAGACATCGCATTATCCGGCACAATCCCCAAACCCACTTCATTGGTAACAAACACCACCGGACAAGAAGCTTGACGCGCTGCGCGCAATAAAGCTTCCGTCTCTTTAGCGATATACCGCTGCCCAGCCTCAGGGTCTGCGGGAAAATCCTCTTGGCACATACAATTCGTAACAAACATGGTCAAACAGTCAAACAGAATCGCCTTGGTTTCAGCTGCCGCCTTCGCCAGTACCGCCGCCGCGTGCCGCGGCGCTTCAAAAGTCTGCCAGCCTGCAGGACGCCGCTGCTGATGTATCTCAATACGCAGGCGCATTTCTTCGTCCCAGGCTTGCGCTGTCGCAATATAGCCCACTTGCTCCGCCATAGCCGCTACGCGCCGCTCGGCAAAAGCGCTTTTACCGCTGCGAGCGCCGCCGGTTACCAACATAATCTCAGCCACGGCCCTGCCTCCTTGCCGCATATGCTGCGCAGGCCGTTACCAGCGCTTCCGCAGCCTCTTCATTGCCTGCAAAATGCAGGTGCAGATAGGACGCCAGCACGTTTGGCGAAGCATACCCCCCTGGATAGACAGCGCCAGTACGCATCTTTTCAAAAGAAAAGGCCCAGGGAAACGGTTCTGCTAACGGCTCCATACTGGAAAAATGGAACTCATGGCCTTGAAAACGAGCGCCGCTTTTTCCCAGCAGGCTGTCCGCCTGCAGCGTCGCCGTCACATAGCCCACAGTCTGCAGTTTTTTTTCCATCCGGCATCGCGCCGGCACTACTTGCGCCATAGCATAACGCTTCCCGGAAAAATCCTCCAAGCTTTCCGTCAGATACATCAAGCCGCCGCATTCCGCGTAAAGGGGCATGCCGCTTGCCGCTGCTCGTCTTACAGCCTCACGCATGGAAGCATTAGCCGCTAATTGCGGCGCAAACATTTCCGGAAAACCGCCGCCGAAAAACAAGCCGTCCACCTCAGGCAAGGATGCATCCTCCAGCGGACTAAAGGGAATTAATTCCGCGCCAAAGCGCGTTAAAACGCCCATGCTTTCGGGATAATAAAAAGAAAAAGCTTCATCTCGGGCCACGCCCAAGCGCGCCCGCCGTACAGGTAAAGCGCCCATCGCCGCGGGAACCGGTAAGTCCGGCGCTTGTTGAGCCAAAGCGCATAAAGCCTCTAAGTCCAGAGCCTGACCAACCGACCTCCCCATCGCCGCCACAACCACATCCAAAGCCTGCTCCGTCACTGGCGTCAACCCCAAGTGACGCTCTGGCAGACGCAAGTCTTCTTGCCGATGCAAGCAACCTAGCACCGGAATATTTTGCCGCTCTAACGCTTCACGCACCATACGCTCATGGGACGCCGAACCGACGCGGTTTAAGATCACCCCGGCAAACCACACCTCCGGGTCGTATTGACGAAACCCCAGAGCAGTCGCCGCAGCGCTCTCCCCCATGGATTTGGCGTCCAATACCAATACTACCGGCGCCTGAAGCAATTTGGCCAGCGACGCCGTACTGCTGATCCCCTGGCGGCCGCCGTCATACAGCCCCATGACGCCTTCAATAATGGAAATATCTGCTTCTGCCGCCGCCTTAACGAATAAGGGCGGCAATTTTTCCTGGGGCACCAGCCAGCTGTCCAGGTTATGCGCCGCCCGGCCGCTGGCCAGCGCGTGAAACCCGGGATCAATGTAATCCGGACCGATTTTAAAAGACTGCACCGTCTTGCCTTGGGTGCGTAGCGCCGCCAACAATCCTGTCACAAGGGTTGTTTTGCCTACACCACTTTGGGTGCCTGCAATAACCAGCCGTGGACGATGCACAAGCTTTTCCTTTTCTTCCATCGGCAAATTCCTCCTCCCGACAGCGCCGTTCTATGCCTCGATTTGGTACAAAATTGCGTTCAACGCCGAAGCCGCAATCGGACTGCCGCCTTTATTGCCGCGTACGGTAATATAGGGAACCGGCGATACTTCGGCCAAGAAATCCTTGGACTCGGCAGCACCCACAAAACCCACTGGCACACCGATAATCAGCGCCGGACGAACGCCTTCCTCCTGCATCAGACGGATCACTTCAAAAAGAGCGGTCGGTGCATTGCCAATAGCCACAATAGCGCCGTCCAGTTTAGCCCCAAAAGTCCGCATGGCAGCCATGGAACGCGTAATCCCTGCCGCTTTAGCCTGAGCCGCCACCGTTTCATCAGCGATCAAACATTCCACCTGGCAGCCGAACTGCGCCAGACGTTTTTTGTTAATGCCGGTACGCACCATTTCCACATCACAATAAACGTTCTTGCCTTCGCGAATGGCTTTCTGCCCAGCCGCTACGGCGTCGGCATGCACCTCAATCACTTCTGCATACTGCGGATCTCCTGAAGCATGAATCATGCGGGAATATACTTTTACCGCTTCTGGCGTCAAAGACAAGCCTGCTACGTGAGGAGCGATAATTTCCATGCTCTTGCGCTCAATCCCCTGAGGATCGGTCATAAATTCCATAATTACTTTCCTCCTATTACCAATTTAGCAACCTGCTCCAGTACCTGCTGCTCCGTTGCGCAGCAAACTGGATAGGATAAGCGCGGCCTGTCAACCAGCACTACTTGCAGTCCCAACGCTACGGCTGCGGCAATTTTTTCTGCGCAGCCACCGGGATTGCCGCTGTTCTTCAAGACAACGACCTCCGCTTGAAAAGCCCTATACAGAGCTTGATTGAGTTCCAACGAAAAAGGCCCCTGCATCGCCACAATATCTTTGGGTAAAAAGCCAAGATTCCGGCACTGTTCCAAAACCGACGCCTCCGGCAGCACCCTGGCTACAAGACGCTTGCCTTGCAGCAGCGGCTCCGCCCGAAAGACGCCAAGCTGGCGACTCCCTGTGGTCAAAAAAATGGTCTCTCCCAAACCAGCAGCCAGCCTAGCCGCTTCCTCATAGTCTGCAGCCACATGCAGGTTCTTATACTCCGGCAAGTCGCTGGCAGGACGCTCATAACGCACATAAGGCACTTTTACCTTCTCGCAGGCCGCCATGGCATTGCGCGACACATTGACCGCATAGGGATGGCTTGCATCCACCACAAGGCGAATACCCTGTTCTTGTAAAAAAACTTCCATGCCCGCTTGATCAAGAGCCGTCTGCACCACAGAAAGATCCGCCTCTTGCACCAAACGCTCGCCATACTCGCTGACAACGCTCACCAGCACCGGCCAGTTTTCCTCGCGCAGACGAAGCGCCAGCGCGCGGCCGTCTCCGGTGCCGGCAATGCAGAAAATCACAGTTTATACCCCCGCGGCGTAATCATACGCCCGTCCTGCACATAGGACTGGCTGTTACCGATGATGACCAACGAGAACATATCGATAAATTCATTCGTAAAATTCTCTAAGTCCGACAAAGTGTATTCTTCCTTGCTGCGCGTAGCATGACGCACAATACCTACAGGAGTTGCGCTCGGCCGAACTTCCAGGGCCAAACGGCGTACTTCTTCAATCTGCATAGTACGGCGGCTGCTTTTGGGATTGTAAAGAGCAATCACGAAATCGGCTTCCACCGCGGCTTTAACGCGCCGCACAATCAATTCCCAAGGGGTCAACAAATCACTAAGACTGATGACCGCAAAATCGTGCATCAACGGCGCGCCCAGCACAGCTGCGGACGCGCTCACAGCACTGATGCCGGGAATGATCTCCACCTCTGGCCGCTGCTCCGGCGGCAGCTTTTGGGCCAGTTCCAGCACCAAACCCGCCATGCCGTACACGCCGGGATCACCGCTGGATACCACCGCCACCACTTTGCCTGCTTTCGCTTCATCCACTGCCGCCTGGCAGCGTTCCACTTCCTGCATCATGCCGGTGCCAATCACCGGTTTCCCCGCCAATAGCGGTTCAATTAACTCAATATACGTGTCATAGCCTGCCACCACTTGGGCCGTTTCAATAGCGGTCCGCGCCCGAGGCGTCATATCCTCCAGGCTGCCGGGGCCAATACCTACGACGATAACCCGCCCCGCACCACCGCCACCGTTACCGGTCCTCGTTTGGTTTTGGGGATGACTAGTTCCCCCTGTTTGTACTGATTCTGTAGCCATGCGGCTGCTTCGCATACATTTCCAACTCCAATCTGTTGAGATACAAAATTTGATTGCTCTAATTGATACTCCTTGACCGCTTGGGCTAAGGACTCTTTTTCATAGCAAATAAAGGGAATCTTCCAAGCTGCAGCTAAAGCCCGCAAGCCTGGTTCCTCCGCCTTAAGCCAGGCGCTGCCCAAGGAGGCCACGCTGGCCACAGAATACCCCTTTGCCGCCAGCGCTTCTTGCGCCGCCTGCTCAATTAACTCTGGCGAGGCGCCTTTACGGCAGCCCATGCCTACCAAAAGGCTGGGCGGGCGTAAATAAAGCACATGCGCCGTATGCGCCGTTAAGTCCGGCTGCCAGCAATCGCTGAGAATCACCAAACATTCGCCGCCGTCTTGCCAGGCGCTCAAAGGCTGGAAATCCACGCCCAACTCTGCCGCCCGCTCCCGCCATGTTGCGGCCTGAGGCAGCGTCTCATCCAATAAAAACGATACAGGCTTTCCCGCCGCTAAAGCGGCATTGATATATTTCATTTCCCCAAACGGTTCCAGCTTCAGTCCCAGCTTGACCGCCAGCACATCCGCCGCGACTGCGCCGGCCACATCGGTAGCCGTTGTAATGACCGGCACAGCCTCAAGAGCCTCCGCTACCTGCTGCGTCAACTCATTAGCGCCGCCAATATGCCCGGAAAGAACGCTGATCGCAAAATGGCTTCCGTCATCTACGGCCACCACAGCCGGATCGCGCCGCTTGTCGGCAAGCAGCGGCCCTACCATGCGCACCACAATGCCCAAAGCCATAAAGAACACCAAACCGTCGCAGTCGGCAAAACGAAGTTTCACCGTCTCCGCCAAAGAATCTAAGGGAAGGCAAAGCTCCCGCTCCTCCGGCTCAGCATGTTTAGCGTAAACTTCCACCTGCGCCGCAGGCAGCGCTTGCGCCAGTTTTACCGCCAACCGCGCCCCCTTGGCAGTTACGGCCAAAAAGGCCAGTTTCATTTTTTCGCCTCGCGGAACATATGTCCAAATTCCGGCGCATACAGCCGGGACAATTCATACTCCTTATCCAGGCAATGCCCTACGACGATCATGGCGGTACGATCCACGCCTTCTTCCGCCGCTTTGGCGGCAATGTCATTCAGCCGGCCCCGCAGGATGCGCTGATCCGGCCAAGAAGCCCGCTGTACCACAGCAATCGGCGTTTCCGGCGCATAACCGCCGGCAATGAGTTCATCCACCACATCTTGTATCATATGGACACTGAGGAAAATGCACATAGTCGCCTGGTGACTGGCCAAACTAGCCAGCTTTTCTTTCTGCGGGACAGGGGTGCGTCCTTCCATGCGCGTAACAATGACAGTCTGGGACACATCCGGCAGCGTATATTCCTGTTTTAGCGCCGCCGCGGTTGCCAAAAAGGAGCTGACCCCAGGTACCACTTCATAAGATACGCCTACGCCGTCCAAAGCGTCCATTTGCTCTTGAATGGCTCCGTAAATGCTGGGATCTCCCGTATGCAGACGCACTACTTCTCGCCCGGCTTGCGCCGCAGGCACCATGACATCCAACACTTCCTGCAGCGTCATGGAAGCGCTGTTGAAAATTTCCGCGCCTTCCTTAGCATAGCCAAGAAGCGCCGGATTAACCAAAGAACCGGCATAAACAATGACGTCCGCCGCTTCCAAAAGGCGTTTTCCCTTCACCGTAATTAACTCCGGATCTCCCGGTCCGGCTCCGACAAATTGAATCACACTGGCCATGTTTGAAAACCCTCCTGTTTTACCAATATCAAAGATAAATAATCCAGCTTCTGTCCTCGCAAGGAAGCTAAATCATGACAAATTCTCTGTTCCGGATACCCAAGGCGGCTAATCAAAACTGCCTTGTCCAAAAGCTGCAATTCTTCCAAAACAGTTACGATGGCGTCATATTTTCCGGCTACCTTCATCAAAACTGCATTAGGAAAACGCCCCAATACCTCGCGAATTTCCTCTGGATCCTCAATAGCAGGCACAATGGCCAGCTTTTCCGCGCCTTCCGCCAGCGCTTCTTGCAAATAGGCCGCCGCTGCTGAAAAAGAAGTAACTCCAGGCACGCATTCAATGGGAGCGTCCGGCAGCAGACGCCTTACGCGGGCCATCAAATACGTATAGGTGCTGTACAGCATGGAATCGCCGATGGTAATAAAGGCCACCGACAAGCCCTGGCGCAAAAAGCCGGCAATCTCTGCGGCTCCTTTTTGCCACTGTTCTTCCAACAGGGCGGCATCGCGAACCATGGGCATGGAAATCTCAACTAGACGGGCTTTAGCGCTTAAATGCGGCCCCGCCACCTGTTTAGCTACGCTGTCCGCACCTTCTTTGGATTTGGGCAAACAAATAATATCCGCTTCCCGCAGCAGCCGCGCCGCCTTCAATGTTAACAGCTCCGGATCGCCTGGACCGACGCCGATGCCGTAGAAAGTTCCTACTAAGGATGATTGCAAGTTTACTCCTCCTTCTTCTGGCAAGCGATGATAAACACTTGGTTCAAGGCTTGAAACAAATGGCTGCGCCCTGCCTTACGCAATCTCGTTGCTTGTACGCCAAAAGCTTCCAATGCGCCGTAGCCTGGACGCCCTTCACACAAAGACAAGGCTTCCTGCAGGGTTTCCGCCGTAACCGCCGTCAGCACCAGCCTGCCGCCAGGCTTCAGCAGTCGATCGCAGCCATTTAAAATCTCTGCCAAGTGTCCGCCGGAGCCGCCGATAAAGACTACGTCGCAAGGAGGCACCTCTTGCAGCGCTCCCGGCGCTTCCCCTTGAAGCACTTGCAAATTACGCAGTCCCTGGCGCTGTCGGTTGGCTTTAATGAGAGCCACTCCTTCGGGCACACGTTCAATAGCAAAAACCTGTCCCTTCGGCGCCGCCAGCGCCGCCTCCACCGCAAAGGAGCCGGTACCCGCGCCGATATCTACCACACAGCTGTCTTCTTCAATGTGCGCCTGCAGGAGCGCCAGCATTCGCACTTCCTTCTTGGTCATAGGAATATCGCCGCGCACAAAGGCTTCATCGGGCAAGCCGTAATGATGTCGTTTCATGCAAACTCCTCCTCGCCGCCCGTGGCCGCCTTAACAATAAAAATGGCGTGTGCAAAGCCTTCTTGCTGCGCTGCTTTCGCCAGCGTCGACCGCTCCACGCGTTCTGCCGAATACGACAAGGACTCGCATTGCCAGCATAATGTCGTCTCCGGCCAGCCCAACTGTAAAAGCCGCTCGGCAATTTCCTTGGGCCGATGCAAACGATCCGTAAGAAAAGAAAGCATCCGACCTGAACGATACAGCAACACTTCATCCGCGATTTCCCTGCCGTGAAAGCTAAGCAGGCTCGCATCCTGCCAGGGTTCCGCCACTCTGGCGAAAGCCAGCTGCACTGAACTGATGCCCGGAATGACCTGCAAGCGCTCTCTGGGAAAACGACGCCTTAACGCCGGCAGCAGGCTGTAAAAGCCAGGGTCTCCGGATACCATGACCACTACTTGTCCCTGCCGGCTTTCTTCTTCAATATAATTCAAAAGCCCCTCAATATCCGCATCAACCACCCGCCGCTTCGCTTCCGGCGGCGCCAGCGTTTCCAAGGCCCGCCTGCCGCCGACAAGTGTCTTGGCCGTAGCAATAGCCTCCCAGGCGGCTGGCAGCATGTACTCGCGGCTGCCCGGACCAATGCCCACTACAAGGATCTGATGTTCCATCCCATCGCGTCTCCTATCTTCTTTGCGTCTTGATCCATGCCCAAAAGCTCTCCTTGCAGCGTCACAATCACCGTACCCACTTCCAGATCGCCGAACACATGACGCCGCGCCCGTTCGCTGGCTTTAGCCGCCAGCAGCGGATACAGCTTTTCTCCCAACCCGGCAGCAGCAATATGAGGCATAGCTCCCTCAGTTGTCGCAGCCTCTAAAATATTCTTCACCGTCTCCTGAGAAGCTCCCAGCAATGCCGCATAGGCCGCCAGCGTCTCCATACGGGCATCCGCCATACGGTTATGGGTATGAAAAATACCGGCAGCTACTTTGGCCAATTTCCCCAGGTGACCGAAAAGCAACACTTTCTTCAGCCCGAATTCCGCCGCTTTTGTCAGCATGAATCCTACAAAATTACTCATTTGCACTACGCTCTCTTCAGGCAGCCCATATTTTAAGATCGCCGCATCCTGCCCAATCCTTCCCGGTACCAGCACTACGCTCTCAAATCCCTGCGCTTGAGCCACGCGTAGCTGCGGCGCCAGGGAGTTTTTAAAAGCCTCTTCCGACATCGGCTCGACAATGCCGGTAGTGCCAATAATGGAAAGACCGCCGCAAATTCCCAGCGAAGGATTCAAGGTTCGTTTGGCCAGCTCTTCGCCGCCGGGAATGGACAGCGTTACTGCCGCCCGCATCCCCTCCGGCAGCAGTTCCTCCAATACCAGCGCCAACATGCGCCGCGGTCCAGGGTTAATGGCCGGTTCTCCCGGCGCTATGGCCAGCCCCGGCTTGGTTACAGTACCTATGCCTGGTCCAGCAATTAGCGTCCAGCCCGCTCCCGGCTGCAAGACTACCTCCGCCACAAGAAGCGCGCCATGGGTAATGTCAGGATCGTCTCCCGCATCCTTGCGCACAACGGCGCGTCCGCCCTGCTCCCTGGCCGACGCTTCTTCCACCGGAACCTGCAGCCAGCTTCCTTGCGGCGTCTGCACAGCCACCTGCGCCGTCATTTCTCCTCGCCATGCCAAAAGCGCCGCCTTCAAGGCCGCAGCAGCGCATGTGCCTGTAGTCCTGCCGCTTCGCATGCGTTTTCGCAATAAGAAAACCCCCTTACGCAGGGGGTTTTGCAGCATCCTAATTGATTTTCCCAAAACCAAAAATAATGAGCTCACCCACCTGCCTATCTTCCGTAGGTCATAACGGCGTGTGTTAGAACAGGCAGGTCTCCTGACTCCGGTTCTTCGATTCTCTTCGCCTTCCCGGTTGCCCAGTGGCAGCGTATACACGCTCAGAAAAGAAACTCCCCGTTACAGTGGCGGGACCGCGTTGGCATTGCACCAAACTTCCCTATTAAGCATAAGCGCACCTATTCCCAAATCCGTATGTTCTTTTACTGTTCAAAAATACATTTATATTTAATTCCCTGTCCTGCAAAAAACTCCTGCCTCTTTCTTTATAATACACAGGATTTTTTTGCTCTCTTACAGCAAGCAGCCACCCAAACTACCTTTATAAAGAGCTCTTATTCCTAACACGTCAGACTTTTTTTTTTATCTTGTAAGATTTTTCTTACATGACCAGCAGGATTTTTCGTATTTATTGCGAAACATGTCATAGTGGTTTATTTATTTTATTTATTTTATGAGGGAGTGACACAATGAAACGAGTATGCGAGAACTGGAAAGAGCATTTTCCAGCAGGCAAAGTGGGCCAAGAACATTTTGCCGAATTTGAAACCCGCGCTAAAAATGTAGGTACCGAAATGTTTCATGTCAAAACAGCCGCCGAGGCGCAGGAAATTATCGCCAAATTGGCTGCCGACGTAAATGCAAAAAAAGTCGTCGCCATCCACAGCGCCTATGTAGACGCTTCCGGCGCCCTAGAAAAATTGCAGCAGCAGAATGTTACTGTATATACAGAAGCTGCCGACATTGCCGAACATGTGGAAACCGCTGATCTTGGCATTTCCACGGTAGAATTCGCCATTGCCGAAAGTGGTAGCGTCTGTTACGACGGCTATGCTTACGAAAGCCGTGTCGTCACCATGCTCCCTCCTTTGCATGTAGTATTTTTACCTGCCAGTCATGTAGTGCCTGGTATTTCTGAAGCTTTTGAAATTCTTTCTAAAGTATTTCATCACGGCTTCACCGGTTTCATCACCGGCCCCAGCCGTACGTCTGATATTGAACGCGTCTTGACCATCGGCGTTCACGGCCCCAGCCGCTTTGTCGTCATCGCAGTAGATGAAATGCCCGGAGGTGCAAACTAATGGAATCAACACAAGATCGTAACCTGCGCAAAGAGATTGAAGAAAAGCTCAATGACGAAGTGCTGCGCGGCGCCTTGGGCCGTTTTGCCGAAGCCTATCCTACAGCTCGCGCCAAAGCATATGAAAACGTAGAGGATTTAGACTCTCTGCGTGAAAGCTTCCGTCAAATGAAAATCAACACCGTTGCCAATCTGGAAGCCATTACCGATAAGTTTGAAGCCGAAGCCACGAAGCGCGGCGTAAAAGTCTACCGGGCCAAAGACGGCGACGACCTAAAAAAATATCTGATTGACCTGTGTCAGAAAAAAGGCATCAAACGCATTGCCAAGTCCAAATCCATGGCTACCGAAGAAATTCATTTGAACCATGCCCTGGAAGAGGCTGGCCTCCATGTAAAGGAAACCGACCTTGGCGAATGGATCATCGGCATTGCCGGACATCGCCCTTCCCACATGGTTATGCCTGCGATTCACTTGAGCCGCCAGCAATGCGCTGAGTATTTCAGCCAAGAGCTGCACAAAGAAATCCCTGTAGATATCCCTTACATGGTACAGGAAGCCCGTCTGAACCTGCGCCAGGAATTTGTCCAGGCAGACATGGGTATTTCCGGCGCTAACTTCGGCATTGCCGAAAACGGCGCAATCGGCCTCGTAACTAACGAAGGCAACGCCCGCATTGTTACGACTCTGCCTAAAATCCATGTGGTTGTTATCGGCTACGAAAAGCTGATTCCCACTATTCAAGATGCGTCCTACATCATGCGCATGCTCCCCCGTAACGCCACCGGTCAGCTGATGACCAGCTATATGACCTTGGTAGACGGCGTGACCCCTCTGATGGTCAAAGGTCCTGACGGCAAATGGGTGGAAGAAGAACGCGAAGTACACTACATTCTGCTGGATAACGGCCGCCTGAAAGCTGCCAAAGATCCGGTACTCAAAGAAAGCTTCAACTGTCTGCGCTGCGCCTCCTGCCTCAATGTCTGCCCGGTTTACACCGTCGTAGGCGGCCACGTGTTCGGCCACATTTACGCCGGCGGCATCGGCGCCATTTTGACAGCCTTCCTCCATGGCATGAAAGATTTCGAGCACATTAATGAAATGTGTATCGGCTGCCGTAAATGCGTGGAAGTCTGCCCCGGCAAAATCAACATTCCTGGCCTGATTGACGAACTGCGGGCGCGGGCGGTCAAAGAACACGGCCTCCCCTTTGCCGCCAAGGTCGTCTTTGAAAACGTCCTTTCCAACCGCAAGGTGTTCCACACGATGCTGCGTATGGCCTCCATCGGCCAAAAGCCGTTCCAAAGCGGCCGCGTCATCCGCCATTTGCCGCTCTTCCTTTCGGGTATGGCCAAGGATCGCAGCCTGCCGGCTATCGCTGATGCACCGTTCCGCGACCGCGTAGCGAAAATTACCAAAAAAATCGACAAGCCGGTCAAGAAAATAGCCTTCTTTGCTGGCTGCAACATCGACTTTGTCTTCCCCGAAACTGGCGAAGCCATTGTCAAAGTACTTCAAGATCTGAATATGGAAGTCGTCTTCCCCATGGACCAAAGCTGCTGCGGCAAACCGGTCCTCGGCATGGGAGACCGCGACACAGGCAAAAACATTGCCAAGCGCAATATTGAAGCCTTTGAAAAAGTGGATGCCGATGTCTTGATCTTCGGCTGCCCCACTTGCGCCGAAACCTGGCATGAAACCTATCTCAGCATTTTCGCCGACGATCCGGCTTGGCTGGCTCGGGCGGAAAAACTTGCCCACAAGGTTCAGGAATTCGCTCAGTTCGTTGCTCCCCTTTACGCCGCCCAAGGCCGCCTCAACAAGAAAAACGGCGCTACCAAGGTTACTTACCACGATTCTTGCCACATGCGCCGTGGTCTGGGCATCTACAAAGAGCAGCGCCAGCTTCTGGACGCCGCTAAGGATTATGAATTTGTCGAAATGAAAGACTGCGACAAGTGCTGCGGCATGGCCGGCGCTTTCGGTGTCAAGTACACGGAAATTTCCATGCCTATCCTCAAAAACAAAGTGGATAACATCAAGAACAGCGGCGCTGAAATTGTCGCTGTCGGCTGCCCCGCCTGCATGATGCAGATTCAAGGCGGCCTCGACAAGCAGGCTCCGAACATTCGCGTCAAGCACGTAGCGGAGATCCTTGCCGACGAAATCGACCGCAAGTAAACTCTCTAAAAAATCCAGGAAGCCCACCTAGGGCTCCCTGGATTTTTTCTTATGAAAAGAAGAACGCAGAGAAAAGCTAGAGGATTAAATTGAGGGAATAACCGAGGTTGCGGCGGCTGTGACTGTATTTGAGACTTTTATTGGAGCAAGACGGTCCGCAGGACGCAAAAATAGGAGACGACGGAGTAAAGTTCCGTATGTCTGAGCGCAGCGAGTTCACGGAACTGCCGTCGTTTCCCGCTTTGGCGAGGCGCGCGAAAAGCTTGTCTCAAATACAGTTATACCGCCGTTTAGGAAGAAATTCCTAGGCTTGAAATCTCCTTTCGCGTCTTTCGTGCGTTTCGCGGTTCGTTCACAATGTCCCCGTTATTGCGCAACCGCCAAAGTGCGAAATTTAAAAGGAGCTGCTAGAAACTGGCCTCAGCCTGTTCCTAGCAGCTCCTTCTTTAGTTCAGCTTATTGATGATGCGCTTTACCCAAGGCCAAGCCCAGAGAAAGAGCCTTCTGGTTCTTCTCTTCGGTACCTTTGGGAATGCGGTCCAAGACGGCTTCGGTCAAGGCGGCTTCGGTAACCATGTTAGTCGCGCCTACCAGCGCCCCTAAGGCGATGATGTTGGCGAACATGGCGTGACCCAGCTCTTCTTTGGCTGTCTTGGTAATGGGCAGCGAAAGAATCTTGGCGTCTACTTTTGGCACGTCTTGCACAAAGGTGCTATCCAGCATAAGCATGCCGCCGTCTTTGAGGACGGAGATGTATTTGTCGCAAGCAGCCTGGCTCATGGAGAGCATCAGGTCCGCCTTGGTGACTTTAGGATAGTCGATCGGGGCGTCAGCAATGATGACTTCCGCCTTGCTGGAGCCGCCGCGGGCTTCCGGTCCGTAGGACTGGGTCTGCACGGCTTCTTTGCCGTCGATGATGGCGGCTTCCGCCAGAATGATGCCGGCGAGGATGAGGCCTTGGCCGCCGGTGCCGCTTAAGCTAATCTGCCACATTATGCACGGCCTCCTTTCAGGCGTTCCACAACTTTGGCGTATTCGTCGGTAAATTCCGGCGCTACTTCCTGATGCAGTTCGCCGATGAGGAATTTATCGGCCAGTTGTTCCGCCGAAAGTTTGGCCGCCGCTTGGACGGTAACGGCGTGATCGCGCTGCCATTCGAGCATTTTCGAAGGCTGCGCCATTTTGTTTTTACGTCCGAAGCTAGTGGGACAGCCGGAAATGGCGTCAATCACGGAGAAGCCTTTATTGGCAATGCCTTTGGCAATAAGGTCGGTGAGCATCTTCGCATGGAACGAGGTACCCCTGGCCACATAAGTGGCGCCAGCGGCGACGGACAGTTTGGCGATATCAAAGGAGCGCTCAATGTGTCCGAAGGGCGCCGTGGTGGAGCGGCTGTTCTGGGGCGTGAGCGGCGAAGATTGGCCGCCGGTCATGCCGTAAATGTTGTTGTCGAAAATAATGGTGGTGAGATCAATATTGCGCCGCGCGGCGTGAATGAAGTGGTTGCCGCCGATGGCGGTAGCATCGCCGTCGCCGGTAATGACGATGACGTTGAGCTCAGGGTTAGCCATTTTGATACCGGTGGCAAAAGGCAGCGCCCGACCATGAGCGGTATGGACGGTGTTAAAGTCCATGTAGCCGGAGGCCCGAGAGGAGCAGCCGATGCCGGAAACGATGACGGTTTTATCCTGGTCCAGCCCCTGAGCGTCAATGGCCCGCAGGATGGCTGCCAGAAGAATGCCGTGGCCGCAGCCGGGGCACCAGATGTGCGGCAGCGCGGTTTGGCGCAGGTATTTTTGAATGTCTGCCATTAGTTCGCACCTCCAGTTGCCTCTACAAGAGCGGCTAAAATTTCGTCCGGTGTCAGGATGGTGCCGTCGAAACGGTTGACGCCGCGGACTTTATCCCGACCAACGTAGCGTTCGACTTCACCGATGAGCTGACCGTAGTTCATTTCCGGTACGATTACGGTCTTGGCCTTGGCGGCGGCTTTTTGCACGACGTCGCCCGGGAAGGGCCAGATGGTGATGAGTTTTAAGAGGCCGGCCTTGATGCCTTTGGCGCGAGCGGCTTTCACAGCGGCAATGGCCGAGCGGGCAGTGCCGCCGTAAGCGATGACGACGTGTTCGGCGTCCGCCATTTCGTATTCCGTATAAAGGGTGATTTCTTCTTTCGCCTGTTCCAGCTTGGTGTGCATGCGATCGATGACTTCGGTAGTCATAGCGGCGGTGCTGTTAGGCAGGCCGTTGTAGCCATGCATCAGGCCGGTTACATGGTAGCGGTAGCCGCTGCCAAAGGGAGCCATAGGCGGTACGCCGTCGGCTTCCGGTTTATACGCCAGGTAGTCCGCAGGAGCGCCGGTAGGCACTTTGCGGTCAATGATTTCGCAGCTGCCTTCTTCGGGCAATTCGACGCGTTCGCGCATATGGCCGATGACTTCGTCGAGCAGGAAGATAACCGGGGTGCGGAATTTCTCGGCAAAGTTGACGGCTTTAATCATCACTTCATAAGATTCTTTGACCGACGCCGGAGAAAGTACGAGAATGCCATGGTCCCCATGGGTGCCCCAGCGGGACTGCATGACATCGCCTTGAGCCGGCGAGGTGGGAAGCCCGGTACTAGGACCGGAGCGCTGCACGTTAACGATCACCACTGGCAGTTCCGCCATGGCGGCGTAGCCGATAAGTTCTTGCTTTAAGGAAAAACCGGGGCCGCTGGTAGCGGTGATGGCTTTGACGCCGGTCAAGGATGCGCCGCAAACAGCGCCCATGCTGGCGATTTCGTCTTCCATCTGCAGAAATTTACCGCCTCGTTTGGGCAGTTCTTCGGCGAGAATTTCCATTACTTCCGTACTGGGCGTAATGGGATATCCCGCAAAAAAAGTGACGCCGGCGGCGAGAGCGCCTTCAGCGCAGGCCTGGTTGCCTTGAATCAGTCTTGCTTTGGCCATCTTATTTTCCCGCCTCCTCTTTCACCACAAATATCGCATAATCCGGGCAGCGCAGTTCGCACTGGCCGCAGCTAATACAAGCCTCCGGCTGCTTTGCATACACTTTGCCCACTTCGTCCAGTTCCAGCACTTGCTTGGGACAGAACGCCACGCAGATACCACAGCCTTTGCAGTATCGTTTGTTGATCTGTAACGCCATGAATTTTCCCTCCAAACAGTCTCTTTGGATGCAGCCTGCCCCATTAGGTTTCTTACTTTACAATTTTGTACAGCAAAAATCCTCACAGGCACATCTTCTTTATTATAACAAAAAATCAACATTACCGGGGAGCTTTTTCTGGGTTCTTCATGTATACAGCTCCAGCTGGAGCTGATTTAAGCAGTTGAAACTCCTTGAATCGTCCATCTTTTGCCATTTCTTCCTGATGTTTCTGTTTTACAAGAAGGTAAATAGCTTCCTTTTCACCTATACGCAGAAACTCTTCCGTCTTCAAGCGGGGCATAGTATATTTTCCCTGCCATGGCTCCTGCCCTGCTTCCCCCTCTTCCAAACGATAGGCGATGCGGCCGCTGTAAAAAACAGCCGAAGTCGGATAATCCCCGTAAGCCCCTACAAGAGCTGGCGCCTGTGGAATAGCATCCGCCAACGCAACAAAAGAACGCCTCTCGGAAATTAGCGCCGCCCCCTGGGACAAGAAACCGCAAGCCCCTGCAAAAATGCCGGCTACCACCCAGGCTACAAGCCATTGCCGACGCCTTTTCCACTGTAACAGCGCCAGTACTAAGAGCAACACCGCCACTGGCGGCCAAACAACCTCTGTTGGCGCGGCCGCAGGAATGTTGCGCAGCGTTTCTCCCAAAAGCAGCCACAAAAGAGCGGCCGGCGCCGTCAGCCACCATAAGGAACAGCGCCCTTGCAGCATTTGCTCCAATTGCCCGGCCGCCAGCATAGCTCCTGGAAATAATGCGGGAAAAACATAGGTCGGATACTTTGTCGCCATCAGGGTGTAAAACAGCAACGTTCCGCCCAGCCAAACCCATAAGTACCGAGACAATCCTCCTTGTAGTACCGCAGCTCTCCTCTTCAGCAAAGAAGCAAGCAGCAAGCCGCTCCAAGGAAGCAAGCTCACAGGATATAAAACCAAATAGTAATAAAACACATTGTCATCAGGATGCTCGGACACCGTTGCCCGCGTCACGTTGTGCAAGCCCAGAAAAGTAGTAACAAACTGTTCTCCATGCTGCATCAGCATCCAGACATACCAAGGACCGACAAGCAGCAAAAAAGCAACCAGGCCCCAGCCCCAGCGAAAACGCTTCAAGAGGCGCCAATCCCGGCACGCCAGCACATAGGCAAGAAGCAATAAGCCGGGCAGCACTAAGCCGACAGGACCTTTAGTCAAAACTGCCAGCGCCGACGCGGCATACGCCGTCAGCCAATAGTGGCTTTGATCACGGCTTAGACCCAAATACGCCTGGCCCATGGTAACGGCGGAAAAGAAAAAAAGAACAGCATCTGTCAAGACCAATCGCGCCAAAACCCAATATTCCAGTGAAGTTGCCAGCACCAAGGCTGTCAAAAGCGCCCGTTTCTTATTCGCGCCAGTCTCTAAAGAAAGCCAGCAGGCATAACCGACCCCCAGCGCCGCAAAAACAGCGCCAGGCAGCCGGGCCGCCCATTCATTCAACCCAAAAGCAGCAAAAGAAGAAGCCAGAAGCCAATACGTCATAACCGGCTTATCAAACCAATATGCGCCATAAATACGCGGCGAAAGCCAATCCCCGCTTTCCAGCATCTCTCTTGCGGTCAGCGCATAATTGGCCTCTACCGGGTCGGTTACAGGCAGCACCTGGTTGTATAGCAAAAAGAAGACCAGCGCCAACACTGCCGTAAGGACAGCCAGCCAGTTCCGGTTCATCATAACGCTCCCTCTTTCAAAAGCAGCAGCACCTCATAACGAGTCGATAATACAGTCAATTTTTTTTGCTCCGCTTCCGATAACAACCGATAGTCGGAAAGGCGCAGCACAAAATAAGCTCGCTCCTGGCGAGACACCATTTGCTGCAAAACCGCCCGCGTATCCACCTTGTTGTGGAACAAAGTAGTGCCGACCTCCTCGGTAGAAGCATCGGTATAATACACAAAACCTGGACGCAAAAATTTAATAACATAAACAGAAGACGCACCATCATAGTTCGCCTTAAAATCTTCGGCGATTTCCTTGGCGGTAAACTGCGGCGCCGCCAAAGGCAGCAGCACCAACACCAAAGTCAGCAAAAAGGCGCTGGCGCCAGCAGCCAAGGTCACCCAAGCTCTTTGGTATCCGCCTCGCCAAATCTGCCAAGAAGCTCCAGCCCCGGTAACAAGTAAAATTCCGGCTGCAAGGAACGCTCCCCAAGCCAATGCCGGCATCAACGTCTGACCATAGATCAGTCCTGCCCCCAACAAGCCATGCAAAGCGCCGCAAGCAATCGCCCAGGCCCGCTGCTTCACTGGCCGCACCCACAGACGGCTTAAGCGCCACCCCACCAGCATGGCTAAAGGCGGGAACATGGGCAAAATATAGGATACCAATTTCGTTTTGGCAATTGTAAAAAAGATGAAGATAAAAGCCGCCCAAAGGAGCAAAAACCTTAACGTCCGGCGCTCATACTGCGCCTCTTTCCACGCAAGCCATACCGTCTGCGGCAGCAGGGTAACCCAAGGAAAAAAGCCCAGAATCAAAACAGGCACAAAATACGTCCACACGTTAGACACATCATGTTCCGCAGAAGTAAAGCGCGTCACATTATGCATGCCCAAAAAAGTATCAACAAACACTTGTCCATGAACTGCATACATGGCTATATACCAAGGCAAAGCGACTGCCGCATATACCAGCAAACCTTTAGGCAGCTGCAACTTGATAAAGCCTCGCCAATCGCCTCGGCTTAGTAGCTCCAACAGCAAAATTGCACCAGGAAACAACAGACCCACTGGCCCCTTGGTTAAGGTAGCCAGCGCCGCCAGCACATAGGCCAGCATGATTCGTTTTTCCCAATAAGCCAATAAGCATGCCGTCAGAAAAAACGTCAGCGTACTATCGGTTACAGCGCCTTTAGCCAAATAAAAGAATTCCAAGCTCGTCGCCAGCACCACCGCGGAAGCTGCCGCGCTAGCGCTTCCGAAGCGATTCTTCATAAAGGCGTACACAAGCCAAACCGTCCCCAGCGCCATAGCCGCCGCAGGCAAGCGCGCCGCCCATTCCGTAGGTCCCAATAGCATCGTGACTCCCGCCACCAACCAATAGTACATAGGCGGCTTATCAAACCAGACTTCGCCAAAAATGCGGGGGGAAAGCCAATCTCCCGCCGCCAGCATTTCCTTCGCTGTTTGCGCGTATACCGGTTCATCTGGATCCATCAAAGGCAGCGAGCCTAGCTGGAAAAAGAATAAAATCAAACACAGCAACGTAACTATTATCCAACGCTGTTGCAACTATTTCATCCTCCTACTGCAATCTTTCTTCAGCCAACGGCTCCATAGGTTCGTCTCAAACCTTCTTCCAGCGGCATCTGCGGCCGCCAGCCAGAATACTGTTGCAAACGACTGGAATCCAGTGCTGAATGCAATATATCCCCGGCTCTAGGTTGATCCAGTACCACTTGGGGCTTTGCGCCGGAAATACGACTCATCGTTTCAATCAATTCCAACAGGGACGTTTGTTTTCCAGTACTGACATTATACGTGCCGGAAGGTACTTGCGAGGCCAAAGAAGCAGCCACTGCAGCCGCCACATCTCCGGCGTAAACAAAATCTCTCGTCTGCTTGCCATCGCCGAATAGCTGCAACGAACATCCTTGGCGCAGTAAACGGGTAAAAATGCTGACAACGCCGCCTTCGCCGCCGTCTCCCTGGCGTTCGCCATAAACGTTGGCAAAACGCAGCGCCGCATATTCCAGGCCGTGCAGTTGATGGTACAATTCCAAATAGCGTTCCACCGTATGCTTGCTAAGTCCATAAAAAGACATGGGCGCCGTCTGTTCTGTTTCGCGAAGAGGCAGATTTTGATTATCTCCGTACACTGCCGCCGAAGAGGCAAATACTACTTTACGCACACCATGAACACGGCACTGCTCCAATAATTCCACCGTTGCCACCACATTCAATTCACAATCATACACAGGCTTTGCCAAGGAAACAGGCACCATGGTCTGCGCGGCAAAATGAACTACCGCCTCAAAATCATTAGACGCAAACACTTGCGCCAGCGCACCTGGATCGCGCACATCCTGCTCTATAAAATCAGCTTCCATCGGCACATACGCACGATTGCCGCTGGATAAATCATCCAGCACGGTAACCTTCCAACCGGCCGCCAGCAGTTGCGGCGTCAAATGCGACCCAATAAAACCGGCTCCGCCGGTCACTAATATCTGTTTCATCTTCAACCTCCCGGGTGTGTAATGCTAAGCAATCTGCCTTTTCAGGCGGATTGAATCTTTCGCATAAAATCGCGTCCAAACGTCTGAACCACCGCTATTGCGCCCAACCCAAAGGGTATATATTCAGCCGCCACGCGCCAAACCAAAGCCGCCACCCCCACCGTTCCCGGCGCAGCCAAGGACTGGAGCAGCAGTACGAAACCGCCTTCGGCAATGCCGGCCCCTCCCGGAGTCGGCGCCACATAAAGCAAAATATTAAGCAAAACCATACGGCCCATAATCGTTAAAAAATCGCCGCTTCCGCCCAGCCCCCAAAGCAAAGCAGGAACCAAAGCGTACAGCAAAAACAAGCTGGCTGCCGACTGCAGCAGCACCAGCAGCATCTGCCCTGGAGCCGCGCCCAGCAGCTGCACAGCGTTGCGCACATCCTTGTACAAATTCACCAGACGCCTGCGTCTAGCGCGGCGCAACCGCCGGACCAACAGCAACACCAGCATATCTGGCAGGGACGTGCGAAAGAAAACAGGCATCGCCAGCATGCTTAGCAGTAAAGCAAGCGAACCAGCCAGCAGCACTCCTTGCGAAAGTCCTGGCAGCACATCGCCGTCAAACAAAAAAACAAGGGGTGCAAATAAAAACAATACCAAAATTGACAGCAAGGTCCGCACTAAAACCAAAATAGTAGCCTTACCGGTAGGCACGCCGGCGCGTCGCAAAAACAATACCTGGGCAAAAGCCCCGCCTGCAGCGCCTGGCGTCAGCATAGCCAAGAAATAATTCCCAAAAACGACTTGATAGGCTTCACGCATGGTCACGGTTCTGCCTCCGGCAATAGCCGTCAGCCGCACCAACCGAGCTGCATCAAAATAAAGTCCACCGACAGAAAGAGCCGCTACCAACAAAAGCGAAGCTGGACGGAACTGCCCCAAAGACTGCAGCGTGTTGGCATCTACAGTCCAATAGAGCACAAACGCAGATATGGCTGCTACTAAAAACAGTAGCAGCCCAACGCGCCGATACATAGTTCGCATAATCTAACTCTCCAATGATTAATGTTATCTAATCTTACCATCATCGGCAAATGCTGACAAGATCACTTCCTAGGCTTGTACGAAATTCAAAATCCGCAAGCCGCGCTCCTTTTCCAGATCAATAAACAAACCGTCCATGGTTCTCACCATAGGCCTTGTAGCCATAAACCGTCCTGGATGAACCACTTCCGCCACCCTGCCATCACTCAGCTCCACCACATTGCCGGTAAAATAGTCTCTAACATTATTCAAGAATACTAAGCAAGTTGCCGGATCCAAGGTTCCAAACATCTCCTCCAGCATCATTTCCGCCACCGCAAACGGCGACATACGGCTTGTTTCATCCTGTCCAGCCGTACGCCGATCGTAAAGATTGGCCACCGAAACAATACGCGCCACCGGGTGAATTTGCGGGCCGTACAAACCCAAGGGATAGCCGGACCCATCCATTTTCTCGTGATGTTGAAAAACAGCAAATTTTACATTTTCAGGAATTCCCGGACATTTTTTTAACAGTTGGTAGCCATAAAAAGTATGACGCCGATATAACGCCGCCTGCGCCGGATCGCTTGGCTCCGCCATGTCCTGATATTCTTCCGGCAGTTGCACCTTGCCGATATCATGCAACAAGCCAGCCAGCACCAGTTCCTGCAGCTCCTTGTGCCCTAAGTCAAGCCAGCGCCCGATTACGCCGCAGATCATGGCCACATTCATAGCATGCTGAAAAAGCGGTCCTCCTGCTTGCTGCAACATATGTAGATGATTCACGACGCCAACGGCATTAACCATCTGCAACAAATGGTTTTGTACAAACGCCTTCAATTCCGGCAACGGCACTTCCTGTGTCTGCCGAATCTGGTCAAATTGCTGCGCTACTTCTTCTGATACGGCTTCATATTCGCCAAAAAATTGCTTTTGCGCCGCCCCTTTAGGCTGAGCTGTTTTTTCGCGAGAAAGCGATTCAGATGACATCCGAATCGCCACCATCTTTATCTCCCAGAAGCGCAGGCCCGCAATTAATTTATCCGTCAGTTCCGTTCCTTCCGATAAAATAACCTGATCCGTCGGACTCAGCACCTCTTTGGCAACAACCATTCCTGGCCGTAAATCTTCCAGCACATAATACCGGCTATTTTTCGAAGCCATCTTTCTTCCCCTTCTGCAAAACACTCATCCAAAGTGCTGCGTATCATATTGTGCGCCTTATGCCTTCCTTAGCACTACACTATATACTAAAGTTCGTTGCACCTACCTTACAATCCTGCTCTCCCAAAACCTTCTCCGCCTCCGCAGACTGCAAAAGAAAGTTTTTTTCAACATTCCAGCAAGCCAAACGCCCGCCAAGCCGCCATTTGCACTTTTTTCAGGGAAATCCCCTGCTCTTGCGCCAGTTTCTTGCAATCTTCATACTCAGGCATAGCATTGTCTTCGCCCAGTTTCATACGCACCTTCCCCCAAGGAGTTTCTACTTCCCGAAAGACTCTTGCCTGAATGCGCCGTTTCAGCTGTGTCGCCCGCACGCCTAAGGTAGAAGTTTCTTGAAAGAAAACAGCTTCCAGCTCCGCTTGCTTATCCGGCAAGCAGAGCGCCGACAGCACCACGCCGCTGCGGCCTTTTTTCATAATGACCGGCGTCGTCCATACATCTAAGGCACCGCTTTTTAGCAGCATCTCCGCACTGTAGGCCGTAATTTGGGGGCTTAAATCGTCAAGATTGGCTTCCAGTAAAACAACGTCCTCCCTGCCAGTTTCCTCCGCCAACGTTCCCAGACAAAGACGCAATACATTCGGCTGCGGTAAATCCCAGCCGCCGGCGCCATAGGCTATACGCTCGCAAAGAAAGCCCTCCGGCTGCGCGCCAAAGCCAGCACTCAGTTCCGCCAGCAAGGCCGCGCCGGTAGGGGTTGTCAACTCTCGCGCTATTTCTCCTTGCGCCTGTGGAATACCGCAAAGCAATTCCGCCGTCGCCGGCGCCGGCACCGGCATGCGTCCATGGGCGCACTCTACAAAACCACTGCCTGTGTAAACCTTTGACGCGTATATCTTTTCGATCCCCAAATAATATAAGCCATATACCGTGCCGACAATGTCGACAATGGCATCCACCGCCCCTACTTCGTGAAAATGAACCTTATCCGGCGTTGTGCCATGCACCTTGGCTTCCACCTCGGCTAAACGATGAAATACCGCCAAACTGCGTTCTCGCACTGCCGGCGGCAAAGGCGCTGCTTGCAGCAATGCCGCAATTTCTGGCAGATGCCGATGTTCATGATGATGGTGATGCGGCTCCAATGCTTTATCTTCTGCCGCAGCATGACCATGCTGGCTATGTCCGCCTGCATGTCCATGGGGCTGCTCTTGCTGGTGGTGATGGTGCTCGTGATCATGGTGATGCAGGCGCACATCCAAATGAGTAGCCGCAATCCCCTTTTTTTGCACCGCCTCCACATCCAAAGAAAATCCCTCTACCTTCAACGAAGCCAGCATGCTGCGCAGCTCCGTTTCCGGCAACCCCAACGCCACTAATCCCCCGAGAAACATATTCCCGCTAATTCCGGAAAAACAATCCAAATATAAAACTTTCATGCCTATTCCTCCCGCACTGCGTATGCCTATTGTATTCATCGCATATGATTGATCATGCTGGCCAGGCGACCTGCGCCAAAACCATTATCAATATTGACAACAGCCACGCCGGCGGCGCAGCTGTTCAGCATGCACAACAAAGCCGACAAGCCGCCAAAATTGGCGCCATAGCCTACGCTTGTAGGCACAGCAACAACCGGTTTGTTCACTAAGCCCCCCACTACACTGGCTAAGGCCCCTTCCATGCCGGCCACGACTACCAACACATTGGCCTCCTGCAATATCTGCTGCTGCGCCAAAAGCCGATGAATGCCGGCTACGCCGACATCAAAAATCCGTTCGACGCGATTCCCCATAATTTCAGCCGTCAAAGCCGCTTCCTCCGCCACAGGGATATCACTGGTACCGGCGCTGAGAACTGCAATACGCCGTTTCTCATCCTTAGGCAGAGCCGCCCGTTCCAAGCAAATAAGCCGAGGTTCTTCATGATACGCCGCTTGCGGCAAAACCTCCCTAACGGCCTCATACATCTCCCAATTGGCCCGGGTACCAAGAATATTGGCGTTTTTAGCAGCCAGCCGCTCCATGATGCGCCGCACCTGCGCCACCGTCTTTCCTTCGCAAAAAACCACTTCTGGAAATCCTTGACGAACCGCGCGATGATGATCCAATTTAGCAAATCCCAAGTCCTCATACGGAAGCTGACGGCACACCGTCAACATTTCTTCCAGGGACACGTCTCCCTGACGAAACGCCTGCAATGTTTCTTCCAAATTTTGCTGCTTCTCCATGTTCCTTCTCCTATATCCCGCTAGTTGGCCTTTCACGAAAACCAGCAGCTTCCGAAAAAGGCTAATATGTATTATATTGTACACATACTGATAAAATCCTGTCTACACCTAGCAAAAAACGCAGAGCTTATGTTTTAGCTCTGCGTGATTTTCTATCAACTACCCTGCTCCGTATGTACAATACGCACCTGCGTTTCCTCCAGCAAGTCCAGCCAGCCGTCAGCTATACGCACTACAGGCAGCGCCCAGTTCGTGCTGTTGAGCATAGCCACCACGCCTCGACGACCATCACTCAAGTTCACGGTTTCCCCCAATCCGTAGGGAATAACCAGCTTCTTCAGCGCCTGCACCGCCTCTGGAGCAAAAAGTCTGCCTTCGCCGCTGCCAATAATCGCCATAGCCTCACGAATGCTCAGGCGTTTCCGGTAAATTCTGTCGGTCGTTAAAGCATCATAGACATCGGCCACAGCCACAATCGCAGACAAGCGATGCATATTTTCTCCGGTAATGGCCCAAGGATAACCGCTGCCGTCATAACGCTCATGATGCTGCAGCGCGATCAGCATCACGCGGGTATCCAACTCCTGCTCCTTGCGCAACAGCCGGTAGCCTGCTGCAGCATGCCCCTGTATTTGAAGAAATTCTTCCCGGTTGAACTTTCCCTCTTTGTTTAAAACATGGACTGGAACCGTCAACTTTCCCAAATCATGCAAAAATCCGCCCATGCCCAAAATAGCCATTTCCTGCCGCGAAAGGCCCAACGCCAGCCCCAGCGCCATAGAAATCAAGCCTACTTGCACACTATGCGCATAAAGATAATTTGTCACATAAGACAAATCATCCAAGACCAACAATAAGTGGGAGCGCCTGACCAATTCATCCGCCACGGCATACGACAGCTCTTGGAGCTGTTTCATATCGAGCTCAGAGCTCTCTGCTGCAAAAGCCCGGAACACTCTGCGCACCTTGCGCATTAGACGTATGCGCGCCGCCCCGGAGACCAACGGCTCCACCCTAGCCAGACGCTGGTTCTCCCGGCCTTGCTGCTGCACATACACTTTGGCAATGCCGTATCGCTGCAGCGCCAAACGCAAATCCGGCGTAATCAGACGACCAGCCGCTAAAAGCACCCTCCCGTTTGGATCCAACACATCCTTAGCCGCCACCATGGAAGACTGTAAGGATTCAACCGTAATTTCTTTGATTCTCACAAGCACATCTCCTACGTTCTACGATTATTCTTCGGGCGTATGGAGAAATTAAAAATGCTATAGTCTTATAACATTGTTGAGAAAAAATTCGACGCCCTTGGAGACATTCCTGCCAAGGGCGTCGAATTTTTACAAAGAATTTCCGAAATCACATTTGATGTTTCTTGGAACGCATGCTTTCCAAAAGCAAATACACCAAAGGAACCACCACTAAAGTCAGCACCGTCGAAGTAATCAAACCGCCAACAAGAACAACCCCCATGGAAGAACGCATCTCCGCACCGGCCCCAATTCCCATGGCTACAGGGAGCATACCAAAAATCATAGCCATCGTGGTCATTAGAATCGGGCGCAAACGCACCGATCCCGCCTCAACCAAGGCCTCCCGAATCTCCCAGCCTTCTCGGCGCAGCTGATTCGTGTAGTCAATGAGCAAAATGGCGTTCTTCGTTACCAGGCCCATAAGCATGATAGCGCCAATTAAGGAAATCATATTGATCGTCTTGCCTGTCATCATCAACGATAAAATGGCGCCTACCAGCGAAAACGGCAAGGACAGCATAATGGTCATGGGATGCACAAAGCTTTCAAACTCCGCCGCCAGCACCATGTAGATCAAAATAACAGCTAAGAGAATGGCTTTACTGATTTGTCCAAATGCGCTGTTCATACTGTCAGCCTGGCCAACAAATTTATAGGTATAGCCTAAAGGCAGGTTCAAATCTGGAATCAACGCCTTGACTTGGTTGAGAATCTCGCCGGCGGAAACGCCTACAGCGTTGGCGTACACAATAACTTGCCGTTGCCTTGACTCGCGGTCAATCTGCGTCGGTCCTGCGCTGACTTTTACGTCAGCAATATCCGCCAAGCGTACAAAAGAGCCGTTAGCCGTTGTACTGACACGCAAGTTGGCTACATCATCATAGCTAACGCGCCGTCCTTCCTGCAGCCGCAGACGGATATCATAATCATTACCGCCTACATTATACTGATTTTTAGTTACAACTCCCAAAAAAGCCAATTGAATAATATCGCCGGCTGTGGCGGCAGTAATTCCCACGCTTCCTGCCTTAGCAGGATCCAGTTTTACATGGATCTGCGGTTCGTACTGCTCGCTGGAAATGTCAACATCCGCCGTTCCCGGCAGTTGCCGGATCATGTCGGCCAGTTCCTGAGCCTTTTGATTCAGCACTTCCAGCTCCGGTCCGCGTAAGCCCAGCTGCACCGGGCGGCTGTCGCCGCGGCCAATCCCCTGATTGGTCACCACCGCTACTTTGAGGCCTTTAATTTTTCTGGTTTGCACCCGCAGATCGTTCATAATGTCATCCATCGTACGGTTGCGTTCTGAACCAGGTATCAAACGAACCCCTATAGTACCCTTATAAATAGGATCGCGCCTAGCCCCAGTCACAACAAACGCCGATTGCAATTCTGGCAGCTCCAGCACCACTTTCTCCAAGGGCTGCGCCAACTGAATCATTTGATCCTGAGACGTACCGGCAGGAGCGGAAAAGTTAATGGAAAACTCGCCCGAATCATAGCTTGGTTGAAACTCAACGCCTACAAAAGGCAGCAGCAAACCGTTAATAAACAAAGATAGAAAGGCGATTGCCACTAGCTTTTTAGGACGCTGCAGCGCCCAGCGCAGCACTTCCCGATAGATGTCGCGCAGCCACAAAAAAGACTGCTCCCACAGATCCAGCGCCTTTTGAATAAAAGGCAGCGATTCTCGGCCGCCATGGCCTTTCAGCCAATACGCGGAGAGCATCGGCGTCAGGGTAAATGCCACAAAGAGAGAAAAGGTAACCGCAAAGGCAACAGTCAGACCAAACTGCTTAAAAAATTGTCCGACGACTTCCCCCATGCTGCCCACAGGCACGAACACAGCTAAAATAGACAGCGTCGTCGCCAATACAGCCAGGGAGATTTCCTGCGTTCCTTCTTTGGCCGCCTGCAAGGGAGGCTTACCTTCTTCCATATGGCGGAAGATGTTCTCAATAACCACAATGGCATCGTCAATCAAAATACCTACGGCCAAACTCAACCCCATCAAAGACATATTGTTAAGGGTAAAATTCATCACTTTCATCAAAAAGAAGGTGGCAATAATGGACGTCGGAATGGCAATGGCCGAAATAAGCGTAGCCCGCACATTCTGCAAAAACAAAAAGGTAATGATAACCGCCAGAAAGCCGCCAAAAAGAAGCGAGACCATAACGTCTTCCACATTGTCCCGAATATAGGTGGAACTGTCACGTACAATGGTGACAGTAATATCCTTAGGAAGAACCCGCTCCTGCATGCTTTGCATCGCTTTTTTGGCACGTTCGGCCACATTAACCGTATTGGAGCCGGACTGCTTCTGCACCGCTACCATGACGCTAGGTTTGCCGTTAGTATGGGCAAAGCCCCGTTCCTCCGCATAGCTGTCTACGACTTCTACAACGTCACCGACACGAATGAGACGTCCGTCGCGGTTAGCCAGCACCAAATTGCGCAATTCTTCTACCGACGTGTATTTCCCCAGGGTACGCACGGTCAGTTCCAAACTTTTGGCGCTGACCTGCCCGCCCGGAGTGTCTATGTTTTGCGCATTTACTGCTTCATCTAGGTGCTGATACGTAATATTGTAGGCTTCCATTTTGGCCGGATCGATACGCAGTTGAATCTCCCGCAAGGTCGACCCAAATACATTGACATCGCCCACGCCATCCAGCCGCTGCAGCTCGTCTTTAACAATGTCTACCGCCAATTTACGAATTTCCTGGCGCGGCCGTTCATCCGAGGCCAAGCTGAAATAAATAATGGATTGCGCACTAATGTCAAAGCGCTGCACTACCGGTTCATCAATCTGATCCGGCAGCTTTTTGCGCACCCCTGCAACTTTTTCCCGCACTTCATTGGCCGCCATTTTGGGGTCAGTGCCAAATTCAAATTCCAAGGTGATTTGCGAAGAGCCTGTTTTAGAAATAGAAGATAAAGTCTTTATGCCGGATACCGAGCTAACCGCATCCTCAATTGGCTTGGTAACTAAAGTTTCCATTTCCTCCGGTGAAGCGCCGGTATAGGTTACCGTCACATTAACAATAGGAAATTCCACATCCGGGTACAAGTCCAAACCAATGCCGGAATAGGAGCTCAGGCCAAATACCACCAGCAACAACACCAGCATGGTAGTAAAAACCGGCCGCCTGATAAATGTTTCGATCATTTTGCGGCCTCCGCTTCACTATCGCCTGCGTCAATTTTCGCTCCGTCACGCAGTTTATTCTGACCGGAAACCACAATTTGTTCTCCCTCTTGCAAGCCTTCCAAAATTTCAGCCCAGCCGCCGCCAATATAACCGGTTTTCAACAAGCGCTGCTGCACCCTTCTTTCAGCATTAACCACATATACCGTTTTTTGGTCTTCCCTCATAACTAAAGCGCTTTCAGGCACAACCAAGGCATTGGGGTGCGCCGCGCCTGTCACTTCCGCCTTAGCGAACATGCCCGGCTTCAAGATCCCTGTAGGATTCGAAATCTCAATTTCCGCCATAAAGGCCCGGGAAGCCGTCGCCGCCGAGGGCGATACACGCACAATAACTCCCTCAAAGATTTGATTCCCCAAAGCCTCTATCCGCACAGACACTTTCTTCCCCACTGCAACATCGCTTACCTGCGCTTCACCGACGGTTACCTTTGCCAGCAGAGACGTTAAATCGGCCACCGTTACAATAGCTGTACCCAGTTTGGTATAGCCCCCAGACTGCAAAAAACGCTTGGTAATTACACCGCCCTTAGGAGACCGGACCTGAGTATGATCCAGTTTAGCCTTGGCTAAAGCCAAACTTCCCTCATAAGAACGTACCTGGCCGATAGCCAAGTCGCGCTTCGTCCTAGCCGTATCCAAAGAGGAAACTGACACAGCGCCTTGTTCCGACAAAGATTCCATGCGCTGCAAATCCAGCCTCGCCTGTTCTAAATCCGCTTTCTTCGACAACAGGTTTCCTTCCGCCTGAATAACCTGCGCTTCCAGCTCCGCCGTATCCATTTGCGCCAGCAAGGTTCCCGCGGCTACCAGATCGCCTTCTTCTACGAGCACGCGATCAAGACGGCCATCCACCTTCGCGGATACGTCTGCATTCCAGACAGGCTCCAAACTGCCCGAAAAAATCAGTACCGGCTGCAAATTTTGGCGTCCAACTACAGCAGTCGTAACATTGGGTATTTTCCCCTGGGCCATGCGGGCCGCGCGCTCTTTATTCGCTGAAATATTGCTGTAGATACGAAAGCCAATGATCGCGGACAATACGACTACAACTAGAACCGTGACTGTAAGTATCTTTTTCTTCCGTGTCACCCTTGCTTCAACTCCCATTTCTTATCTATGTTGTTTATACAACTATAATTACGAACATTTAAAATGATTCCACTTATAAAGAAAAATTCCTCCCACAATAGCAATAAAAAAATACTCTTGTTTGGAAAATTCTCCAACCAAGAGTATTTTTGTTTTTCATTTACCGCAAATATAACATAATGCCGCCAGTACATCCGCCTCAGTTACTTGCTTAGTCACTAAAGCCGTTCCAGCTTCCTGCAGCAACACCCAGTGCAGCGTCCCTTCAGCCACTTTTTTATCATGCATTAAAAGCGGCGCCAATTGCTCCGCAG
>NZ_JAQUZF010000096.1:0-10517 GCF_028691475.1 Anaeromusa sp. | reverse complement strand
ATAAATCTAACCCTCCCCAATTAACAGACGAAGCCTGTTGATGATGCATAAGCAAACCCTAAAGCCAAAAAGATTCCTGCCCAAACAAAATGGAGTATATTTACAGAGGTATAAAGCAGCAAAGCTGAATTGACTGCGATATTCCCAGGCTTGAGCTGTTTTTCTGTTGCACTGTGAATCCGAAAATAAAGCCAGGCGATGAGCACAGCCGGAAAAACTATTTTTACGAGAAACATCTCGCCGAAGTTAAGTACAACCCCTTTTAATAGAAAGTTCGCTTCGCTAAAGCAGCCGGTGCGAATCAAAAAATATGTCAGCAGGGCATCGGAAACGTTTAAGGCATATAAGGCCATCAGTTTACTCCGTATCGACTTAAGATCATACGCGCGTAAAAAGCGGAGCATAGACATTCTCTTTTTATCCTTCATTCGATAGCCTTTCTATTGCAGTATTCTGGGTCCGAAACGCCGCTGTTACCTGTGGGTCAAAGGCTTTACCGGTATCCTGAAGGATCATGGCGGATGCGTGCAAGTGGGAGAAAGCCTCCTTATAGACGCGCTGCGCCCTCAAGGCATCGTAGACGTCGGCAACAGCAACTACACGAGCGATAAATGGAATGTCAGTTCCTGTTAGGCCATGGGGGTAGCCCTGTCCATCCCAGCGTTCATGATGAAACAGGGCCGCATTGATGGCATAACTTTTGAGAACAAAATCATCATCTTGAGAAAACAATTCCTGCAAAAACTGAGCGCCTGCGGCGGGATGATTGCGAACCTCAGTGAGTTCTTCGAATGTCAGTTTATTGGGATTATAAATGAGCTTCTCATCCACCATCAGCTTCCCAACATCATGAAGTCTGGCAGCCATTATCATGGCTGGAATATGTAAGCTGTCAATTTCCTCACAGCCTCTTTTATCAAGCTCACGCAACAGAATCTCCGTGTAGCATGATACGCGATCCATGTGCCTGTCCCGGCGTGAAAGGATATCGAGCAAATACTTATTCTTTATTTTTTCCGGGATGGTTCCTCTCATGGGATATCCTCACTCTTCCTTTGAAAGCCCCCTCCCCCATAGGCTGCTTTCTATCGAATCTGCGTCTGTATGGTATTTACCATTACCTTATACGGCGGTTATTCTACTATTAAGGAATGCCATTCCATTCGTTAGTCGGGCGGGGGCTTCAAAACGCATTTCCGATGTTGATACGCATAATTTATGCGATCCGTGGAATACAAAAGGGAGCCAACTAATGAGCTGTTTTCATGCTTAAAGTTCCGCATCGTATTATTTTCGCAGAGTATAGCATTCTGCGTAACAATTCACACGGACTTATATTTCAGAATTATAGCATATGCAGTCAAATGTCGCAAGGGAAAAATGAAAACACTGCTGATTTTTGGCATCCAGCGAATGGAGATGCGCGGAAAAGAACATTATTTGACGCTCTGCAAGCGAGCCTGCTTGTATCGCGCAGTCAATTGGACAGTCAAAAACCATTGTGCATTCGCGTTGCAAATATAAAAAAGGAGGACTAAAAAATGGCTAAAGGAGAAAACATTTTCAAACGCAAGGATGGCCGCTGGGAAGCAAGATATATTAAGGGGTACGAGCTGTCTGGAAAAATCAAGTATGGGTTTTGCTATGGAAAAACCTACAAAGAAGCGAAAGAAAAGGTCGAGAAATACAAAGCTGCGCTCGTAAGCGGAAATCCATGTCTAGAGAGAGTCTCCAAGCATCGGTTTGGCTTCTACTGTGACGAATGGCTGCGGACATGCAAGAGCCGCATCAAAGAATCTACCTATGTAAAATACTCCACAACCCTGGAACGCCATATTAAATCGAAGCTCGGGGGATGCTTTCCAGCGGCTATTACCGCAGGTTTGGTGGAAGCATTCTCTGATGAGTTGCTTTATGAGGATGGCCTTTCGCCCAAAACAGTCAAGGACATTCTGGTCACTTTGCGCTCTGTTTTGAAATATACCGCGAAACAACTTCCGGGTGTCCTTCCTGTCATTGATATCACATATCCAAAGGAACCAAAGAACGAAATGCGCGTTCTGTCTCGCACCGAGCAGGCGCGCTTTGTCGCTTATCTGCTAAAGGATATGGATGAGTGCAAGCTGGGTATTCTATTGGCCCTCTACACGGGAATCCGTATTGGCGAGCTCTGTGCGCTCAAGTGGGATATGGTTTCTTTGAAGGAAATGACAATTCGAATCACATCCACCATGCAGCGGCTTCGTGATTTAGAAATGACGGCTCAACAGAAAACGAAAATTGTCATTGGTTCTCCCAAAAGTGATTCATCATGGAGGATCATTCCACTCACAGATTACACGACTGAGCTTTGCCGAAAGATGAAGCCCCAAAACCAATCCGCGTATATTTTAACCGGGACTTCCTCCCATATGGAGCCTCGCACCTTGCAATACCGTTTGGAGAAGTACACGAAGGAATGTGAACTTGACGATGTTCATTTTCACACGTTCAGACACACATTTGCCACGCGCTGTGTGGAAGTCGGTTTTGAAATTAAGTCACTCAGTGAGATTTTAGGGCATTCCACAACCACGATCACGCTGGACCGATATGTTCATTCTTCCATTGATCTGAAACGTAACAATATGAATAAGCTTACCGCGGCGGAATTTTAATTTTCCGCAGTCAGACTTCTTTGTCAAAACAGGGTTCTTCTCTTCGAAAGTCCTATGTTTTCTCGCCTATTCTGGATTAAGCCGCAGAATGCTATACTCTGCGAAATAAATAGGCAGATTGACGCCTGTTTGAATTATAGTGGTTTTCACGTTTGGCAAGCAAGGCAGACCAGCGCGCACTGCGCACTGGTCTGCTTTGCTTGCTGGGGGCTTTCGCCCCCAGTCCCCCGTTGAACGCCCCGCGTTGCGGAGCGGCTGCGCACCCCTTTCGGGGCGCTAATTCAGTGACTGTCACCTCTGCTGGGCATCGGGTTCGCGCTCCTGCGCGCGGGAATCCGTTCCTAAAAACCTGTCCACATTGAATTTTGCAATAAGGATTTCTTTCATATCCGAGCGCGCCTGATTGTATTCCAGGCGGGCTTTTTTCTTTTCCTCCAACAGCGATGCATACTCGGCCCGCAGGCTTTTGACGGTGGGAATCTTCTTCATCCCCAGCTCGTCAAAGGCTTTCTTCGCCGCCTGATGCAAGAGGATATCCGTCTCATGCTCGGCCTTGAATTTTTTGCTGTATCCGGCTTTTCGGTAGTCAATGTAGGTTTGCCGGGTCTTGGTATAGTCAACGATAAGCCGCTCCTTATCCAAATGCTTGATGAGTAGTTTATATACAAACATATTGCTTATTTACTCACCATCTGAAAACCATTGCCTTGCCAAAGTATAACATCTATAAACCAATATTACAAGAAAAATACCACTTCTACGCCAACACTTATAAATGTATTGTGGGCTAAAATGTGATAAAGGTGGTGACGAAATGACCGAGAAGGATTTTTCGCTGCGCTTAGCGCGGCTACGAGAGCAAAAGGGCATCTCTGCACGAGACATGAGCCTGTCAATGGGGCAAAACCCGGGCTATATTAACAATATCGAAACTGGAAAGTCTATGCCGTCTCTATCGGGCGTTTTCTATATTTGTGAGTTTCTTGGCATTTCACCGGGCGAATTTTTTGACGAAAGTTCGACATTTCCCGCCGAATTATCAGAAGTTACTCAAAATCTAAAGAAACTAAATAAAGCACAGCTTGCAAATGTTGCTTCAATCATTGAAGGACTTGCTCAGTTAAAAAATCAGATATAGTAAATATTAAAGGAAGTAAAAGTATGCGAAAATGTTTGTTCATTCGGAAGGAAATGAAATAACAAGGGGCTGGCTATATATGGCTGGTTAACTCCGCAAACATTAAAATGCAAACGAGCTGCGCTCTCAAAAATGAGTTGCAGCTCGTTTCTTTTATAATACAAATGACTATAATAGGCGCAGCTCCTCCAAGTTGCGCAATAATTTCTTATGCCTTGCAAGACGTACAGATCGGTCTTTTGACCATTCTGTGCGTCTTTTTAATTTTGCATAAACATAGCGATGTGCACTGCCGTTCACCTCCGTTCTCCATTCAAATTTGAACCCCAAATTTTGAATGGAGGAACAATTATGTTCGACAGTAAAAGCATCTATATTCTCAACAAAAAGGACAAGGAAGCAATTATCTACAAAGACTCTGACGGTCATATCATCCGCTTGACCCGAGAGGTTTTTAACAGCGAGAATGAATTTCGCAAATGGAAAGAGTGGTCGGATGAGGAATACCATGAATCGGAAAAAGTCCAGCACCATGATTCCAACCATACATATTCGCTGGAGGGCTTGACTGAGAAAGTCCTCGCCGTGGAATCCGTGGAGGAGCTTTTAGATCGGCGGTATCAGGAGCAGGAGCGTGAAGCTCTGCGGCACTTGCTGATGAGCGGCTTTGATGTCCACCTGACCCCGATACAGCGCAGACGGCTGTGGCTCTATTGCGTGGATGGTCTGAGCGAAACAGCAATCGCTGCCGCCGAGGGCGTAAAGCAGCAGAATATCTCCAAGGCGATACGAGCAGGAAAAAATAAATTAAAAAAGTTTCTCGCAAAACAGGGTGTAAAAACCCCGTTTCAGCGGCGATAGGTAGAAGGACAAGTTTTCTTCTGTGAACCTTTACAATTTCATATACGGTATTGCAGGCACAGACCCCGCGTGATAGCGAAATGAGGTGCGCCGCCAAGACGATGGCTTTCGGGAGGTGATTTCGGACAAGCCATTCGAGCGATCTACGCATTTCCTCTGACCCGGATTATGGTACATCCGGGCGCGATGACAGCGCGGGTGATATGCAACCACAAACACAGTCCTCCCGTAGTCGTGAGGGGGAACACTTCGATGTGCGCCAGTCTTACAAACAGCGGCATTGTAGTGTTGGGACAGCCTTACCAAAGGCGGCCTGCAATATCCCCTCGCCGGGGGCGCGTGGCAAATACGGCGAATTATATCTCAAAATTGTAAGTCATGAGCTGACGGCACTTTTATGCCATCGGGCAGCTAATCTTGTGCCGTCAGCTTATTGTTATGCTTTTGAGAATAGTAAAAACAAGAAGGGAGATTTTTTATGAACACCTTAGAGCAAATGAAAAGTATTGACCCACGCACCGTTGACCGCGACAGCCTGCGGGATATTGAGAGCGTCAACATCGACACATCACTTTCCAAGCAGGAACGCATTGCAGATTTTATCCGGCAGATCGGCAATCCCTACTGCTACAAGCACGGCAAATATGTTGTAAAGGTCAGCTTCGCGGACACCGGCGTGACGCTGGAGGACAGGCTGGCTGGCTATCTCGCATCCAAGGCGACATCCTCGACAGGTATGGCATAACTCCATATAATTGCAATAGGACTAAATTGCCGCCCTCCTGTTCGGGACATGATAATCCAAAACAAGGAGTGGTATCAATGAGCGAAATTACAAAAATATGGAACGCAACGCTGTACCTTCGTCTTTCTCGCGAGGATGGCGACAAAGAGGAAAGTAACAGCATCACCGGCCAACGCGAGCTTTTGCGGGACTATCTGAAAGCCCACCCGGAGCTGCGTGAGTATGCCGTCCGAGTGGATGACGGCTGGTCTGGCTCCAGCTTCGAGCGCCCGGATTTCAAACGAATGATGGAGGACGTAAAGGCAGGGAAAACCAACTGCATCATCGTCAAAGACCTTTCGCGCTTCGGGCGCAACTACCTCGACGCCGGGGAATACATCGAAAAGGTGTTCCCATTCCTCGGCGTTCGGTTCATCGCCATCAACGACAATTATGACAGCCTTGGCGACAAAAAGGCATCGGACGACCTGATAATTCCGTTCAAAAATTTAATAAATGAGGCATATTGCCGCGATATTTCAGTGAAAATCCGCAGCCAGCTTGAAATCAAGCGTAAGAGCGGCCAGTTTATTGGTGCGTTCGCGGTATTTGGCTACACGAAAGACCCGGCTCAGAAAAACAGGCTCATTGTGGACGATTTTGCCGCCGACATCATACGCGACATTTTCAAATGGAAGTTGGAGGGTGTCAGCCCGCAGGACATTGCAAATGCGCTGAACAAGCTGGGCGTGCTCTCGCCGCTGGAATACAAAAAATCCATTGGTGTCAATCTCGCCACGCCCTTTCAGACCGGGGCAAAGTCGGTTTGGTCGGCGGTGAATGTGCTGCGCGTGCTCAAAAATCCTGTCTACACCGGCGTGCTCACGCAGGGCAAATCCACAACGCCCAGCTACAAGGTACATAAGCGCATCGCCAAGCAGGAAAATGAATGGGCGATCATCGAGAACAGCCATGAAGCCATCATCAGCCGCAACGACTTCGACACCGTGCAAAAGGCGCTGGCGCTGGACACCCGGCGCGGGCCGGAGGAATCGGCAGTGTCCCTCTTTTCTGGCATGGTGTTCTGCGGCGAGTGCGGCGCGAGCATGGTGCGGAAAACCGTCCCGGCAGGCGGAAAGAAATACGTCTACTACATCTGCTCCGCCCATAAGCAGGATAAATCCTGCTCCCCGCACAGAATCCGCGACACGGAGCTGGAAAACATTGTCCTCACCGCCATGCAGCGGTATATCCATGAGGTGATCGACCTTGACGCGCTGCTCTCCATGACCGACACTGCGCCACTCCGCACCGCCGAAGCGCAGAAGGTGCAGCGGCAGCTTGACATGAAGCGCGCGGAGCTGGAGCGGCTGAACAAGCTGCTCATGTCCCTCTACGAAAATCTTGCCGACAACATCATCACCCGGGAGGAATACGCGCGGCTCAAGCAAAATTACAGCGTCCGTGCCGAGGAAGCGGAGCGTCAGATGAACGCCTTGCAGGATTCTCTCACCCATATCCGGGAGAAGGGCGGCGCAGAAAAGAGCTGGATGGACGAGTTCAAACGGCACGAAAACCTGACATCCCTTGACCGCAGTGCGGTCATCTCCCTCATTGACAAAATTATGATTCATAAGGATAAATGCGTGGACATCGTATATCGCTGGCAGGACGAATTTGCATGGCAGCTTGATATTCTCAGCCGCGCGGAAAAGGAGGCGGTCTAAATGGCAAGAACAAAGCGCAAAAACAACCCGCTGCAGCCGGAAGCCGCTGCAGCCGCGCCGACTGAGCGTGTGTACCGCACAGCCGGTTACGCGCGGCTTTCCATCGAGGACGGCAACCGCCCCGGCTCTGATACGCTGGACGGGCAAGAGAAGCTCATCACCGAATACATTAAAAGCAATCCGGCCTTTGCCTTCGCCGGTCTGTGGGCGGACAACGGGCATACCGGTACGGATTTTGAGCGCCCGCAGTTTGAAGCGCTCATGGAAGCGGTCAAGCGCGGCGAGGTTGACTGCATCGTGGTCAAAGACTTGTCAAGGTTTGGGCGCAACTATAAGGAAACAGGCAACTATTTGGAGCGTATCTTTCCATTTCTCGGCGTTCGTTTTATTGCCATCAACGATAATTTCGACACGCTGACAGCGGAGCGCAGCGCGGACGGCTACATTTCCGTGCTGCTCAACATCGTGAACGAAATGTACTCCAAAGACCTCTCCGCCAAGTTGGGCGCAACCTTCGCCACGAAGCAGAAGAACGGCGACTACATCGGGGCAGCCCCGCCCTATGGCTATCGCAAGTGTGCCGACAACATCAACCGGCTGGAGCCTGACCCCGAAACTGCGTCGGTTGTGCAGCGGATTTTCGCCATGAAGAAATCCGGTTTCAGCAGCCAGATGATTGCACGGACGCTCAACGCCGAGGGCGTACTTGCTCCCGGCAGGCTTCATTGCATGAAAACAGGGCGTAAGGATAAACGCATTGAAAATTCTATTTGGGAGTATCAGCGCGTCTACAATATGCTCCGCGACCCGGTTTATCTCGGTCATGTGGCGCAGGGGCGCAGCCGCCAGTCCTTCAATCGCAATGAGCCGAAGCGTAATCAAAAGCGTGAGGATTGGGTAATTGTTGAGAACACCCACGAGCCGCTGGTGGATGCAGAAACCTTTCAGGCGGTGCAGGTCGTGAAAACCGAGAAGAAAACGCACCCCGACCCAGCTCCCGAAAATCTCCTGCTGGGACTTATTTTCTGCGCCGACTGCGGTTGCTCACTGAGCCGCAACAAGGTCACAAGCCGGTATGGCTGCGTCAATCACTCTTATGTTTGCCGCACCCACCTGAATGAGCCGACACGATGCTCCAAGAAGTACATCAACGAAAAAGAGCTGTTTCCCATACTTTTAACCGCAATTCAGAAGCAGATCGCCGTAGCCGTCCGCATGGATGAGCTGGTGCGACGGCTGAACAGCTCATCACAGTATGCCACCCAGCGTGACAGCCGGGAACGCAGCCGTGTCAAAGCCGCTGCCGCGCTCTCCCGCAAGCAGGCGCTGTGCGACAGCCTGTATCAAAATTACGCCGAAAAGCTGCTTTCCGAGGGCGAATACACCGAGCTGAAAGCCCGGTATCAGGCGGAGATGCAAGAGCTGGAAGCCGCCCTTCGCCAGCTTGACGCAGAATGCGCCGCCGCCAAAGAGGTTACGCCGGAGAATCGTTTTCTAACTGCGTTCCGGCAGTTCACCGGCGCATCGGCATTCACTCGCGACATGGCAGTATCGCTCATACAGCGCGTAGAGATTGGTTCTGACAAGAGCGTCGGCATCACCTTCCGCTACAAGGACGAATACGAAACTCTCGCCGGTTACATCGAAAAGGCGGTGCAAAATGACTGAACGCATTGCCATCTATCTCCGCATCTCGCAGGAGGATATGGACTTAAAATCCACCGACAAGCTGGAATCTCAGAGCATCACCAACCAGCGCAATATGCTGACCGATTATGTGCGGCGCAATTTCCCCGGCGCGGAGCTTGTTGAGTTCTGCGATGACGGCTGGAGCGGAAAAAACTTCGAGCGCCCCGCCGTGAAGGAGCTGCTGGCACAGGTCAAAGGCGGTGCAATTAAATGTATTTTGGTCAAGGATTTTTCCCGCTTTGGGCGTGATTACTTGGCAGTGGGCAACTACATCAGCCGCGTATTCCCGTTCCTTGGCGTTCGATTTATCGCGCTGGGTGATGGCTTTGACAGCATTCGTCCGCAGGACATCGACAGCCTGAACACCTCGTTCAAGACCCTAATTTACGACCTTTACAGCCGCGAGCTATCCCGCAAGGTGCGCAGCGCCAAGCGCCGCAAGGCTGAAAAGGGCGATTGGGTATGCGGTTTTACGCCCTTTGGCTACATCAAAGACCCGGCGAACATCAACCACCTGATTGCCGACCCTGTATCGTCCAAGACGGTGCAGTATATCTTTCAGATGGCGGTGGAAGGTATCGGCTCGCTGGAGATTACAAAACGGCTCAATGCGGAGGGCGTTCCGACGCCCATGCTTCACAAGCTGGACATCGGCACCTGCCAGCGGTTCATGACCTGCATCAATGAGGACAACTTTTGGATGCAGAATACCGTTGCAAAAATCATCCGCGACGAACGCTACACCGGCAAAAACATTTATGGCAGGCGCACCCGCGACGTGATTGGCGACCCGCACACGCTATTGACTGCCCGTGACATATGGGTGGTTGTACCGGAATCCCATGACGTGATTATTTCTCAGGAGGTTTACGACAGAGCGCAGGAAAGTATGCGGACGCTGCGGGAGCATAAATGCACCCTGCGGAATGACCGCCCGCTGCGCGGTAAGGTGTACTGCGGCGTATGTGGCCATGTTATGACCCGCAGCAACGGCAAAAACGCTTTTTACTACTGCAAGACCCCAAAAATGTCCGATGCCTACCCCGACCACGACAATGCTGTGCCGGAGGATGATTTGATGGATGCTGTGCTGTCCGCTATCCGTGCCCATGCCCGGTGCGCCGTGGAGCTGGACAGGCTCATTCATGCACAGTCCAGCCGCGCAAAGACCGACAAAAAAGCCATTCTAAAACAGCTCAATGCAGCGCAGCTCAAAAAAGAGCAGGCGACAAAACGCATACAAAACCTGTATGAATCGCTGGTCGAGGGCAGTGTCTCCCGCGAGGATTATACCGCAAAGAAGCAAACCATGACCCAGCAATGCGAGGAATACGACGCAGATATTTTGACGCTGGAGCAAAAGCTGAACGTGACCGACAGCGAGACAGCCAACCCGGTCATTGCCCGCTTCAAGAGCTTTGCGGCGGTGGATGACCTAACGGCCACCCTCACCGGCGAGCTACTCGACCGTATCACTCTACACACAGGCGGTGTGATGGACGTTCGTCTCAACTACGCCGACGAGCTGGATGCGCTTCGCAAAACTTTTTAGAAAAAATGAGTTAATTTTATTTAGTCCTCTCTTGACAGAAGCTGAGAAAGAGAATATCAATACTTCCACGATGGAAGGTGAAATGCAGCTTGCATTATTGGCATCACTTTCACAGAATGAGGTAGAATCTATCTCACAGAATGTAAAGATGGGTGTCAAGATGAAGATG
>NZ_JAQUZF010000095.1:0-10804 GCF_028691475.1 Anaeromusa sp. | reverse complement strand
TACCCATTTTTCGAATAATTGGACTTGCTTTGGATTAGATTTTCAAAATGCCCGTGCCAAGGTTTAGTTGTGGAATTTTATTCGATGGATTTAAGGACTTTATGAGAACACTCACTTTACTCCTGTTTAATCAACGTTCCCTGGGAAAGAGAGTACTAAATCACAAAATCCACACCGGAAAAACAAATGGTGTCTAAAAATAGACATGTTTCGAGATCGTGAACATTACGTGTCGATAAATGAAAAAATATGTGAACTTTTGATTGACAGGGAGGATGTAGGAAAATATAATAAAGGACAACGGACAAGATTATCCGTGCAAAAAACACATGTTCCCGCGTGAGATGTAATTTTGTAATCCTTGCGCATATTGAGGGAGCACGGCAAGAATGTCCAGGAATTATACGGTAGATTCTAACATGAGATGAAACAGGGGGCATGTAGCGTGAGTAAAAAATGGCAAAAGTGGCTCGGCGTAGCCTTGGCGGCAACGCTGACAACAGCGTTGGTAGCCGGCTGCGGCGGCAAAAGCGAACCTAAAGGGGATGCCAATGAAATTCGCATTGGCGCCAGCATGGAATTGACTGGCGGTGTAGCGGCTTACGGTCAGCAGACGTTGAACGGGATCAAGTTGGCTGTGAAGCAGGCAAATGACGCTGGCGGCATCAACGGCAAGAAGATCAATTTGATTGTGGCGGATAACAAGTCGGAAGCATCGGAGGCTACCAACTCGGTAACGAAGCTGATCAATCAGGATAAGGTTATTGCCGTTCTCGGTCCGGTGGTAAGCTCGAATGCGTTGGCGGCGCTTCCGGTAGCGGAAAGCTCCAAAGTTCCTCTGTTGACGCCGACTGCTACGAATCCCGATGTAACTGTAAAAGACGGTAAGGTTCGCCCTTATGCGTTCCGGTCCTGTTTTATCGATCCTTTCCAGGGAACCGTAGTGGCTAATTTTGCTTCGAAGACCTTAGGCGCTAAGAAAGCGGCTATTTATGTGGATAACAGCTCGGATTACTCCAAAGGGCTGGCTAAATTCTTTGAAGAGAATTTTGTCAAAAATGGCGGCACCATTGTTATAAAAGAAGCGTTCCTGCAAAAAGACCAGGACTTCAAATCGACCTTGACCAAAATTAAGGCAGCCGGCGCGGATGTAATTTATGTTCCCGGCTACTATGAAGAAGTGGGCAAGATCGTCAAACAGGCTCGGGAAATGGGTATTACCCTTCCGATCACCGGCGGCGACGGTTGGGATAATGCCAAGCTGCCTGAAGTAGCTGGCGCAGCAGCACTGAACAATACCTTCTTCAGCAATCACTATTCGGCAGAAGATAAGGACCCTAATGTTTCTAAATTTGTAGAAGCTTACAAGAAAGAATACAATGAAGCCCCCAGCGCCTTGTCGGCGTTGGGCTATGACGCCGGCTTGCTATTGGTAGACGCTCTCAAACGGGCAGGCAGCACTGATTCGGCGAAACTGACTGAAGCCTTGGCGGCGGTGAAGAACCTCCAGGTTTCCACAGGTATCATTTCCCTGGATGCCAATCATAACCCAGTAAAGAGCGCTGTCATCATTGAAATGAAGGATGGCAAGCAAACCTTTAAAGAAAAAGTAAATCCTTAAAGAAAGAGGGTTAAGGCAACTTGCCTTAGCCCTTCTTTTTCCACTTTCTTCCGAACCGTATCCATTTGGAAGGTTTCGTTTTAAAACCTGTTTTTGTTTTTGTGCAGAGGACATGTGGCGTTCGTGTATACAAGGAGTGGTATTGACAGTCCAAAAACCGTGCACTATAATGACAACATGTACACGGAAAGATTCACTGCAGATGGACGCGGTGTCGAATTACGGACACAGTTTTCAGAATAGCGGCAAGACATTGCGCCGTTGCAGGGAATCCAATGACAGGAGGCTGGAGAATGCTGACGAAAAAAGTCGCGCGCTGGATTGGCGTTGCCTTGGTAGGCGGCTTGCTGACAGCAGCCCTTGCAGGCTGTGGCGGCGGTGCTAAGCAAGATGCCAACGTAATCAAGCTCGGCGCCAACCTGGAGATGACCGGAAACAATGCTACCTTCGGACAATCGGCTGCTAACGGAGCTAAACTGGCGATTAAGGAAATTAACGCTAAGGGCGGCATCAACGGCAAGCAGCTGGAACTTGTAGTTGCGGACAACAAGAGCGAGGCGGCTGAAGCTGCGAACGCCATGCAAAAGCTGATTACTCAGGATAAAGTAGTAGGCGTGATCGCGCCGATTGCTTCTTCCAGCGTTATTGCCGCAGCTCAGGTTAATATGGCTAATAAAGTACTGGCCATCAGCCCGACGGCTTCCAATCCGAAAGTTACTGTAGACCCTGCTACCGGAAAAGTACGGGATTTCCTGTTCCGGGCGGCATTCATCGATCCGTTCCAGGGTTCGGTTATGGCCAACTTTGCAGGCAAGAGCTTGAAAGCCACGAAAGCGGCCATGTATATCGACAACAGTTCCGACTATGCCAAAGGCTTAGGGCAGTTCTTTAAGGAAACCTTCCTCAAGAATGGCGGCGCCATTGTTTCGGAAGAAGCCTACCTGGCTAAAGACACGGATTTTAAAGCGACCCTGACGAAAATCAAAGCGGCTAATCCGGACGTGCTCTTTGTACCTGGTTACTACCAGGAAGTGGGCATGATCATCAAACAGGCTCGGGAAATGGGTCTGACGATGCCAATCCTGGGCGGCGACGGCTGGGATTCAGCGAAGCTGCCGGAGATTGCCGGGGCTGGCGCTTTGAACAATACCTTCTTTGCCAATCATTACTCGCCTGACGACAATAGTCCGGCCATCAAAGCCTTTGTTGACTCGTATAAAAAGGAATACGGCCAAACGCCTGACGCCTTTGCCGCTCTTTCGTACGACGCTACCATGATGGTGATTGAAGCCATTAAACGCGCCGGCGGCACGGATACGACGAAAATCAAGGATGAACTGGCTAAGACCAAAGATTATCAGGCTGTATCCGGAAAGATCACCTTGAATGAAAGCCATGACGCGGTGAAGAGCGCCGTTATCATTGAATTCAAGGATGGCAAGCAAGCATTTAAGGAAAAAGTCAATCCGTAATCCGAAGGTTTGTTAGCGGATGTACCGGGAGTTATCGAAGGGGATAAGACTGCGCAACCCATAGGGCTACGCGCCGTCTTGTTCCCTTTTTGCTGCTCGCGTTTTGAATAGAAGTGACTGAATTTAGACGGTTTTAGATTGGAAAGGAGGATCGCCCATGGATTTTTTAATTCAAGTAATACAACAGTTGATTAACGGTATTTCTTTGGGCAGCATTTACGCCCTGATCGCTCTTGGCTATACGATGGTTTACGGTATTATCAAGCTTATCAATTTTGCACATGGCGATATTTATATGGTAGGTGCTTATATCGGTTTCTTTGCGACAACCGTATTGGGAGTATCCTTTGTTCCGGCCTTGCTAATCGCTATGGTTGGCGCCGGTTTGGCGGGCATGTTGATTGAATACCTGGCGTACCGGCCGCTGCGGTTTGCGCCGAAGATTTCGGTGCTGATCACGGCCATCGGCGTTTCGCTGCTTTTGGAATATGGCGGTATGCTGGTGGTTTCTCCTCAGCCGCGGACCTTCCCGGCGGTATTTCCCACAGAGACGTACAATTTGGCAGGCATTATCATCAATAACCAACAGGTGGTCATCTTGGTGGTTTCGCTGCTGCTCATGGTGCTGCTGACGTATGTCGTGCAGTACACTAAAATCGGCAAGGCCATGCGCGCCGTATCCTTTGATACGGAAGCCGCACAGCTGATGGGCATTGATTCGGGCAGAATCATTTCCTTTACTTTTGGCATTGGCTCGGCCTTGGCGGCTGCCGCAGGCGTTCTTGTTGGCGTGTACTACAACTCCATTGATCCGCTGATGGGCATCATGCCTGGCTTAAAAGCCTTCGTTGCAGCCGTTTTGGGCGGTATCGGCATTTTGCCGGGCGCTATGCTGGGCGGTCTTATCTTGGGGGTTGTAGAAGCGCTGGTAAGCGGCTTTATTTCCTCCACCTTCCGCGATGCGGCGGCGTTTGCCATTTTGATTCTGATTCTGCTCTTCAAGCCGTCCGGCTTGTTAGGCAAAAATACCCGTGAGAAAGTGTAGGTGACAGGCATGCGGAGCAAAACGAAAAAAGACCTGAAGGTTCTTGGTTTGTGCATGGCCCTGTTCGCTGTCGTGCAGGTGCTCATAAACGTTGATTTTATTGGTCCTTTCTGGGAATTGAATCTGATTCTGATCGGCATCAATATTATTTTGGCTTCTAGTCTGAACTTGATTAACGGTTTTACTGGCCAGTTTTCGATCGGTCATGCCGGTTTCATGGCGGTGGGCGCGTATGTTAGCGCCGTGCTGTCGGTAAAATTTGAGCTGCCGTTTTTGCTGGCGATTTTAGGAGGCGCCGCTGGCGCCGGCCTTCTTGGTTTCTTAATCGGTCTGCCGACGCTGCGCCTTAAAGGCGACTATTTAGCCATTGCCACCCTGGGCTTGGGAGAAATTATCCGTATTTGCATTTTGAACATTCAATATGTAGGCGGCGCTTCCGGCTTCATGGGCATCCCCCGGTATACGAATTTTGCCTGGGTTTTTGCCTTGACGGTAGTTACTTTGTTTATCATTAAAAATCTGATCAATTCTACTCATGGACGCGCCTGTATTGCCATTCGCGAGAATGAGATCGCCGCCGAGTCCATGGGGGTGGATACAACGCGTTATAAAGTTATGGCCTTTACGATCGGCGCTTTTTTCGCCGGCGTGGCGGGCGCTCTCTTTTCGCATTACTTCTACATCGCCCATCCGGCTTCGTTTACCTTCATGAAGTCTTTCGACATTTTGACCATCGTGGTTTTGGGCGGTCTGGGAAGCTTGACCGGCTCTGTTACGGCGGCGGTGCTGCTGACCTTTGTTTCGGCGGCTTTGGCGGGCTATCCGGAATGGCGCATGGTTATCTATTCGTTGATGCTCATCATCTTGATGATTTATCGCCCTCAAGGGCTGTTTGGCAACAAGGAATTGAGTATGGCCACGTTTGGCCGTTTGTTTGGAGGTGGCAAACGTGACGCTGCTTAAAACTACCAAGCTGTCTAAGGTGTTCGGTGGCCTGCGGGCGGTTTCCAATTTTGAAATGGAAATCAACAAGGGCGAGCTCGTTGGTTTAATCGGCCCAAACGGAGCTGGCAAAACCACGGCCTTTAACTTGTTGACCGGCGTATACGAACCGACCGAAGGGGAAATCATTTTTGACGGCCAAAGTGTTGTCGGCCTCAAGCCTTATCAGGTTACCCAGAAGGGGATTGCAAGAACCTTCCAGAACATCCGTCTTTTCAGCGAGATGACGGTGCTGGACAATGTTAAGGTTGCGTATCACTTCCATATGAAGTATGGCCTGGCAGAGGCGGTAAGCCGTCTAGGCCGCTATTTCGGCGAAGAAGAAGAGCTGGAAGAGCAGGCAATTCGCTTTTTGGAGATCTTCCAATTGGCTGATAAAAAAGATGAAGTAGCCAAGAACCTTCCTTACGGGGAACAGCGCCGTTTGGAAATTGCCCGGGCCCTGGCGGCGAAGCCGAAATTGCTGCTCCTTGACGAGCCCGCAGCCGGCATGAACCCGCAGGAAACCCAGCAGCTGCTGCAAATGATTCGCTGGATTCGCAAGGAATTTGACTTAACTATCCTTCTTATTGAGCATGACATGAGTCTGGTTATGAATGTGTGCGAGCGCATTTACGTGCTGGATTACGGCAAGATTATCGCCAGCGGCACGCCGGATGAGATCAAGAACAATAAGCAAGTCGTCGAGGCGTATCTCGGTGAGGAGGTGAACTGATGCTGACTATAGACAATCTTAACGTATTTTATGGCGCTATTCATGCGTTGAAGGGCATTTCCCTGGAAGTAAAAGAAGGGGAAATTGTGACTCTTATCGGCGCCAACGGCGCTGGCAAGTCCACCACGCTGCGCACTATTTCCGGCTTGTTGAAACCCAAGGAAGGCAGCATTAAGTTTGAAGGCAATGATATCGGCGGCATGGCAGCCCAGAACGTTGTTAAACTGGGCATTTCCCAGGTTCCCGAAGGCCGGCGCATTTTTGCTAATATGACGGTCATGGAAAACCTGGAGCTTGGCGCGTTTATTCGCAGCGATAAGGCTGGCATTGCGCAGGATTTGGATATGGTTTTTGGCCGCTTTCCTCGTTTGGCGGAACGCAGGAGCCAGCTGGCAGGAACCTTGTCCGGCGGGGAACAGCAGATGCTGGCCATGGGCCGGGCGCTGATGAGCCGTCCGCGGATGATGCTTCTAGATGAACCGTCCATGGGCTTGGCGCCGCTTTTAATTCGTGAAATATTTAATATCATTGTGGATATCAATTCGACAGGAACTACGGTTCTTTTGGTCGAACAAAATGCTAACATGGCCTTGTCTATTGCGCACCGAGCTTATGTTATGGAAACCGGACGCATCACGCTGTCCGGCGATGCGAAAGAACTGGCTGCTAGTGAGGATGTCCGCAAGGCGTACCTGGGCGGCTGATGCCGTCTAGCCGGGGTGCGTCCCTGGCTCCCCATGGATGAAAGGAGAGTGTTTCTAATATGTTTGTGAAAGATCAGATGACCGTCAATCCGGTGACTGTTACATCAGCGACTACCATTGCGGATGCTGCCGAGCTCATGAAGAAACATCGCTTTCGCCGCTTGCCTGTGGTTGATATCGGCAAGTTGGTGGGTATTGTAACTGATCGCGATTTGCGCAAGGCTTCGCCGTCTTCGGCTACGACTCTGTCCGTTCATGAAGCGGATTACTTGTTGTCAAAAGCCTTGATCAAGGATATCATGACTAAAAAGGTTCTCAGCATTGGCTCAGAAGCTACGATCGAAGAAGCGGCTCTGGTGATGTACAATAACCGCATCGGCGGCGTGCCGGTAGTGGATAAAAATCAGGATGTAGTCGGCATTATCACCGAGACTGATATCTTTAAGTGCCTGGTGGACATCATGGGCTTGCCTTCGGGAACTACGCGCGTTACGATTCGCGTACCCGACAAGGCGGGAGTCATTACTGAAATTACCGGTATTTACGCAGACTTGGGCATTAACATTACCTCTATGGCCAGCTATACCCTGCCGGACGGCAGCGGTGAAGAAGTCATTCGCGGCGATGTGAAAGACGTGGAAGAACTCACAAAACGCATTGAGGCCAAAGGCTACAAAGTAGTTCACGTCGCTCAGATTGGGTAGCACTATTGAGAAAAATTCCCATAGTTTACACGGAAATTGACTTGTGATACAATACCAATAAGGATCAGGCGGCCGTGTTGTAGCGGTGCGGCCGGGCTGCTCTTTTGGCAGCAGTAGTCAGCCTACGGGACCCTTGGGGGGGACCGTAGGCTTTTTATGTCTTGCCCCTTTTTTGAAAGGAGCTGTTAAACATGAATGAAGAATTGGTATTGTTAAAACGCCGCACAGCGCGGCTCTCGGTTGTATCTAATACATCGTTGGTCATTTTCAAGCTCCTTGTAAGCTGGCAGACGGGAGCCGTGAGTATTTTGTCCGAGGCGGCTCATTCCGCGGTGGATTTGCTGGCGGCCTTGATTGCCTGGGCGGCGGTGCGCAAGTCCGATTTACCGCCTGATGAGAAGCACGCCTATGGACACGGGAAGATCGAAAACCTCTCCGGTGCGATTGAGGCGGTACTCATTGTTGTAGCCGCCGTGGGCATCGTTTGGGAAGCGGCGCAGAAGCTTAACCAGCAGCATATGCCGGAAGATTTGGAATTGGGCCTGGCGGTAATGGCTCTTTCTATAGCTGTTAATTGGCTGGTCTCCGGAAAACTAATGACCGTGGCTAAGGCTACAGGGTCGCAGGCGCTGGAGGCGGACGCCTTGCATCTGCGGGCTGATATCTGGACCTCTGTGGGCGTTTTGGTGGGCTTGGGTCTTATCTATTGGACCGGCTTGCCCTGGCTGGATCCGGCGATTGCGTTGGTTGTGGCGGTGATTGTTTTCCGCGCTGGCTGGAAACTGACCAAGAACAGTTTCGCTGAGCTGACGGACATCAGCTTGCCGGCAGAGGAAGAAGAGCGGATTGCCTCCTTGGTACAGACGCATCCGGAAGTGTTGTCTTTGCATCGTTTGCGGACGCGCCGTTCTGGCAGTTATCGCTTGTTGGACATGCATGTGGTTCTTGGTAAGGATCTGCCCCTGGAGAATGCCCATGCGATTTGCGATCAGTTGGAAGCCGAGCTTAAGGATGTATTTGCTCCGTGTGACGTCGTCATTCACATGGAACCGTGCACTGTAGCGACAGAGGAGTTTGCCTGTGCAGGCTGTACACAGTGTGAAAGGCGGTAAGCCACCATGATGGCCAAGGTATTTGACCTTTTTTTATCATTAGTCATTGCTCGCGCTTGGCGTCGAAGTCATCTGGAGCGCGTCCAAGGGAGGGTGCTCGAAGTAGGCGGCGGCAGCGGTCTGTCTTTGCCCTGTTATCCTCGCGCAGGTTGGACCGAGCTGGCGTTGGTGGATTTGGATCAGACGATGCTGGACCTTGCGGCGCAGCGTGAGCTGCCGGGCGGTCAGCCGATGACTGTTTGCCAGGGAAATGTCGAAGCTCTGCCTTTTGAGGCTGGCGCATTTGATACGGTAGTGGCGCAGTTCCTTTTTTGCGGCGTAACGCAGCCTGTGCAGGGGCTGCGCGAATGCCGGCGCGTTTTAGCGCCGGGAGGCAGACTGTTTTTGCTGGAGCATGTGCGCAGCGACCATTGCTTTTTAGGCCCGTTGCTGGATGCGCTGAATGTGGTTACCAGCCGTTTGTTTGCGGATCGGTTTAATCAGCGAGTGGAGCTTCTTTTAGCAGAGGCCGGTTGGCGGGTCGTGCGGCGTGAAGATCTATTTTTGGATGTCATTCGTCTGTTGGAGGCGGTGCCGCAGGAAGAAGAAGCGGCCAAGTCGTGAGTGAAAAGCAGTCCTAAGGCTCACTAGAGCCTAGGGCTGCTTTTGTATTGTTAGAGTGTACTATCTTTTCGAGAAGACGCAAAACGGGCGGCAGGTGTTTCGGAGTTTGTATGGAATAGTGTTACCGTATGAACTTATTGTATTTATTATCAGCAGAAGGGAAGTTTTTTTATGGAGAAAAGAAAACCGTCAATTCCTCAGTTTAAAGCGTGGAAGGAGCAGGGACGCAAAATCCGCATGGCGACGGCGTATGATTTTTCCTTTGCATCCCTTGTGGAGCGTTCTCCGATCGAAATGATTTTGGTTGGGGACTCGTTAGGCATGGTCATGCTGGGCTATGACAGCACCGTGCCGGTGACGATGGAGGATATGGTGCATCATACGAAACCGGTGGTTCGGGGGGCGGCGAATACCTTTATTGTAGCGGATATGCCCTTTGGTTCCTATAATGTCAGCTTGAGCGAAACCATGCGCAACGCGAACCGGCTAATGCAGGAAGGCGGCGCTGACGCTATCAAGCTGGAAGGTGGCGAAGGGGTGCTCGACTTGGTGGCGGCCTTGACGTCTGGCGGCGTACCGGTGATGGGGCATATTGGCCTGACGCCGCAGACGGCTTCGCAATTGGGCGGCTTTAAGGTGCAGGGCAAGGATGCCGCAGCAGCGCAGCAGCTCATTGAAGACGCCATGGGCTTAGAAGAAGCCGGCGCTTTTGCGGTAGTTTTGGAATGCGTACCGGCGCCGGTGGCCAAAATGATTAGTGAAAAGCTGTCGATTCCCACGATTGGCATTGGGGCGGGACCGGATTGCGACGGACAGGTTTTGGTTATTCACGATTTACTGGGTATTTTTGATCGCTTTACGCCTAAATTTGTCAAAAAATATGCGACCTTGAACGGAACGATTATTGATGCGCTGAGTACATATGCCAAGGAAGTAGAAGAAGGAACCTTTCCGGGGCCGGAACATTCTTTTGGCATGGTGGAAGAAGAGCTGCAACGGCTCTACTAGAAAAGAGGAGGATGCGCAACCATGGAAGGCATTATGAAAATTAGTCAGTTTATTACCCGGCTCTTTCCTCTTTGGGTAGTGCTGTTTTCGTCATTGGCCTTTTTCTTTCCAGATCCCTTAAAACCTATGGCCAAGCTCATTCCTTACGGCTTGGGCATTATTATGCTGGGCATGGGCCTTTCGATGAAAGTCGATGATTTCAAGCTGGTTCTTTCACGTCCGAAGGATGTGTTTTGGGGTATTGTTTTACGGTATATGATTATGCCTTTTGTCGGCTATGGCGTGGCGACCATGCTGGGGCTGCCTCCGGCGCTGGCGGCAGGCTTGATTTTGGTTGGCTGCTGTCCTAGCGGCACGGCTTCTAATGTGATGACCTTTCTGGCTAAAGGCGACACCGCGCTGTCGGTGACAGTGTCCAGTTTCAATACGGTGCTGGCGCCGATTTTAACGCCCTTCATGTTTTTGTATTTAGCCGGTTCTATTATTCCCATCAATACCGAAGCCTTGCTGCTGGATATTATCAAAATTGTGTTGGTCCCTGTGGCGTTGGGCATTGGCCTGCGGACGTTGGCGTCCGATTTTGTCGATAAAATCATGGGTGTTGTGCCGGTCGTGTCGGTAGTGATGATTGTAGCGGTTATTGCCACGGTGATCGCCTTGAGTGCCGCTAAACTGGCTACGGTAGCGGTTATTGCCTTTGGAGCGGTGGCGCTGCATAATGCCATTGGCCTTGGCTTGGGCTACGGTGCGGCTAAGACGGTTGGCATGGGAGAAAAGAAATCCCGGGCCATTGCCTTTGAAATCGGCATGGAAAACTC
>NZ_JAQUZF010000094.1:0-11028 GCF_028691475.1 Anaeromusa sp. | reverse complement strand
TTTGAGCGAATGCGTAACCGCATCCTCTATCTTGCGGTTACTAAAAATAGATAGCAGCGAGAATTTGCATCCTCGCTGCCAACATTACTTTATGCTTTTACCCCAACCATTGACATAGAACCTTTTTTTATTCCCAATCCCCTACCGCGGAGGGGTGCCTCCGTCAGGAGGCGGGGTGGGTTGCCCCGCGCCGGGGTGTCTCTGCCAAACACATCCCAATCTCCTCCGACGGAGGGGTGGCACAAAGTGGCGGGGTAGGTTCTCCTGGCGGAGGCACTCCTCTCAAGAGGCCGAACACACCCCGGTTCCTGACGGAACCACCCCTCTAGAGAGGGGATTAGAGAAAAAATCTCTTGATTTGACCAAATAAATATATTTAGTGTATAATGAACAAAGTTACCGAGAAAAAATCTCGAAAGGAGCAATTTATGCTGCTTTCATTCAGCGTAGAGAATTGGCGTTCATTTAAGGAAAAAACAGAGTTGTCCCTTCTTGCTGGTCGGGAGCGTCAGCATAGCGAGCGTTTGTTGGCTATTCCCGGCAGCAAGGAAAAAGCATTGCCGGTGGCGTTGATGTATGGGGGCAATGGTTCTGGTAAAAGCAATTTTTTTAAAGCTCTTATCTTTTTGAAAAATTTAATTGTAAAGGGAACGGCTCATGGGAGACCGATTTTAGTGGAACCTTTTCGGCTATGCCCAGAGACGTTAGCGCAGCCCTCGTGTTTTTCATTAGTTATCCAAATAGAAGAAATGCGTTATTTTTTTTACTTAGCCCTTAATCGCAGCGGCGTTGTCGAGGAGCGTTTAGAACGCGGCCGCAAAGGGAAGAAAGAAGTCATATATAAGCGTACTGGACAGAAGTTTCAGCTAGGAAGAGTTTTTCAAAAGAACTCGTTTTTAAAATATGTATGTCAGGGAACAAGAGCTAATCAATTATTTTTGACAAATGCAGTAGAGCAAAACGTGGCGGAATTAGAGCCTCTTTATGGATGGTTTTTACATCAGTTGGTATTGATTGCACCGGAGACGCGTTTTGACTTTCCGCAGTCTTTAACCCAGTTAGCGCCTTTGCTAGAACAGATAAATCGGATGTTACCGTTGCTAGATACGGGAATCAGCCGCATTGCCTTTCGCAAAATGCCGCCAGGGGCGGTAATGGTGCCGGAAGAAGTTCGCTTGCGGGTGTTGGACGAGCTGGAGGACAACGGCTACATTCGCGTATTTGATGCGATGCAGCGGCAACAGTGGTTTTTTTCGCAGCGCCAAGGAGAATTGGTTGCCTATAAATTGGTCTCGTATCATAACTGTGACGATGGCAGTGAAATCGAGTTTGATTTAAAAGACGAGTCAGACGGCACGAATCGTATTTTGGATTTGCTGCCTGCGTTTCTGGCTATGTCTAAATCCTCGTTGCAGAGAGTCTATTTTATTGACGAATTGGATCGCAGCCTTCATTCTCAGCTTACACGATATCTATTGGAAGTGTATTTGCAGAGCATCCGGGAGGGTGGAGCCAATCAACTCCTTGTGGTCACCCATGATACCTTACTGATGGATCAGAACTTGTTTCGCAGAGATGAAATCTGGCTGGCGGAACGCAAGCAACAAGGCGAAACCCAGTTCGCTTCACTGCAGAAACAAGAAAGCATTCGCTATGATAAAGATGTGCGGAGAAGCTATCTGCAGGGTTCTCTGGGAGGGGTACCTCGCTTGTTAGGGTGAAATGGTTATTCAGATATGCTATAATTATATTTTAGATTGAGTAGAACGGAGGCTTTGTGGTGAACGAAGAAAAAGTATCATGTGCTCTGGCATGCGTATGTGCAGCGGCAGCTTCCTTGGGGACGCCTGCTAAACCAGAAGAGCTGCGTCAGGTTGTACATCCTGTTGAAGGAAGTCTGTCTTGGTTAAGAAAAGCGGCAGAGAAGCTCAAGTTAAAAAGCCGGATCTTGCGGGCTAGCGCCGATGAATTGCCGCACTTGCCGATTCCCATGGTGGCGCTCTTGAAAAATGGCCGCTGTCTTGTGGTAGGCAGCCATTATGGAAATCGCCTAATTGTCCTGGATCCCGCGCAAGGTCGGCCGGCCACCATTCCTCAAGAAGCTTTTTTGGAAGCGTGGACAGGAGATATATTGCTGCTAGCGCGGCCGTTTACCTGGAAGGCCTTTAAAACCAAGTATCATTTGGATTGGTTTTTGCCGATTATCGTAAAGTTTAAGCGGCTTTTTTATGAAGTGACAACAGCGTCCTTTTTCTTGCAGTTTTTTGGCTTAATGACACCTTTATTCACACAGGTAATTATTGATAAAGTTGTCATAAATCGTGGGGCAGCGACGTTGGATGTGTTGGCAGCGGTGCTTTTGGTGTTAGGCCTTTTTCAATCAGGCATGACCATTTTGCGCACCTACGTACTTAACCATACGACGATGAAACTGGATGCCTATCTTGGGACACGCATGTTTCGGCATCTGGTGGCTTTGCCGATCCCCTTTTTTGAGAGAAGTAAGGTCGGTAATATCATGATGATGGTGAACTGTCTTCATGGAGTAAGAGGCTTTTTGACCGGCACGACGCTGACGGCATTATTAGATGTGTTTTTTACCTTTGTCTTTGTGGGTGTGATGTTCTACTATAGCGTCCCCTTGACATTGATTGCGTTGGCAGTAATTCCGGTGTATTTTTTGCAGGCTGTTATTACCACGCCCATTTTTCGGCGGCGTATTGAGCAAAGAATGGCAGCTATGTGTGAAAATAACGCCTTTTTAGTGGAATCCGTAAGCGGTATGGCTACGGTGAAAGCCCTCGCAGTAGAGCCGCAATTCAATGCTAAGTGGGAAAAACTTTTAGCCAAAGCGGTACATACGGCCTTTAATACTGCGACGTTTCAATTGATCTTTGGACAGGTTGGCGATCTCTTTAAGAGATTGGCGACCTTAGTCATTCTTTGGTATGGCGGGTATATGGTTATTTCCGGGCAGGATGGCTTTACCTTGGGTAAATTAATTGCCTTTCAGATGATTGCCAGCCAGGCGAACGAGACCATGCTGCGGCTAGCAACATTGTGGCCCATGGTGCAGCAGACTGCCTTTAATATGGAAATGATGGGAGGAATATTGGATAGGCGTCCGGAGACGATCGGCCAGCAAGTCCCTCCAGGGCAAATGCCATTGCAGGGGGGCTTGGCTTTGGCGGAAGTGACCTATCGTTATGCCAACCAGCCGGAACCGGTGCTGAAAAATGTATCCTTACAAATTACACCGGGTCAGCGTATCGGCATTATTGGACGCTCCGGCTCCGGAAAAAGCACCATGACCAAACTTCTTCAAGGCTTGTATGCACCGGAATCGGGCAAGGTGCTTCTAGACGGCAAGGACGTGCGTGAATACGAGCCGTTGTGGCTGCGCCAGCAGATTGGCGTAGTGCTCCAGGAAAATTATCTTTTTAGCGGCAGTGTGCGTGATAATATTGCCATGACTCGTCCTAGTTCGAATATGGACGAAGTTATCGCAGTGGCTAAGCAGGCGGGGGCCCATGACTTTATTTTGGAATTGCCTGATGGCTATGATACCCAAGTAGGAGAAGGCGGTGCCTCGCTTTCCGGCGGACAGCGGCAGCGGCTGGCGATTGCCCGGGCATTATTGCCTAATCCGCGTATCCTTATTTTTGACGAAGCCACCAGTGCTCTTGATTACGAATCAGAGCGTATTATTATGCAAAGTTTGGAGCAAATCGGCAAGGATCGTACAGTTATTCAAGTGGCTCATCGCTTGACTACAGTGCGGAGGGCGGATTTGATTTTGGTGGTAGAGCAGGGCGAAATTGTGGAACAAGGAACACATGAGCAACTACTGGAGCAGCGAGGCATTTACCATCATTTGTATATGCTTCAGGAAGGCGGTAATGTAGCATGATTAAAAAGCTGCAAAAATGGATCCAAGAAAAGTATTTTGGCGATGTAAAAGATACACAGCGTATGGAAAAAGAGGAAGCGGAATTCCTGCCGGCGGTGCTGGAAGTAATGGAAACGCCGCCGTCCCCTGTGGGGAGAGCCATTCAATGGACGTTGTTTGCGCTGGTTATTGCCGGCTTAATTTGGATGGTTGTTGGCGAAGTAGATGAGGTGGCGGTAGCACCGGGGAAATTGATTCCCAACGGCTATGTCAAGATGGTGCAGTCTGAAGACAAGGGCGTCGTCAGGGCCATTCATGTGAAAGACGGCGATTTTGTAAAGCAGGGGCAGCCCTTGATTGAGCTGAGTCCGACCGCATCTAAAGCCGATTTGGAGCGTTTGCGCAAGGAAGCGGCATACTATCAGCTGGATATTGAACGTCTACAGGCGGAGCTGACAGGTTCGCTGTTTCAACCTAGCCGCCAACCTGGCTTAGACCCTAAAGATATTGATTCCCAGCTGACCTTGTATAGTTCGAGAATGGCAGAGTATCGCAGCCGCATGGCTATGGCTGCGGCTGATATAGCGCAACAGCAATCAGCGGTGCAGATTGCCCGGACGAATTTGATAAAGTTTCAACAGCAGTTTGAAATTGCACGTGATAAAGAAGATCGTATACGTTCGCTCTTGGCGGATAATGCGGTTGCATATTTCACGTTGTTGGATCATCAATCCAAGCGTATGGAATTGGAGCAGTCTTTGGTTTCTCAGCAATCGGAAATTGCCAAGTCCGAATCCGCATTGGCTCAAAGCTTGCAGAACCGAGACACAACGCAGTCTTCCTGGTTAAAGGATATTAATACTAAATTGGTGGAAGACCGTAAACAATTGGCTTCCTATCAAGAAGAACTAAAGAAGGCGGAAGAGAAAAACGCCTATGCCACCCTGGTGGCGCCCATTGACGGGCGAGTTAACCAGTTGGCTGTGCATACAGTGGGGGCGGTTGTAACGGAAGCGCAGCCGCTGATGACCATTGTGCCGGAAGGTACCGAAGTGGAAGTGGAAGTCAAGGTGGCAAATAAGGATATTGGCTTTATTTATGAAGGGCAGCAGGCAGCTGTCAAGGTAGATTCCTTCAGCTTTCAAAAATTCGGAGTTCTGGAAGGCGTTGTGAAAAGCATCAGCCCTGATGCCATTGACGACCAGCAAGGAAAAAATGCCCAAGCGGCAGCGCAAGGCGGGCAAAGTGCAGCTTCGGAACCGTATTATCGCGTCTTGGTAACCTTGCCCAAGCAAACGGTAAATGTCTTTGGCAGAGAACAGTATTTGCTGCCAGGTATGACGGCACAGGCGGAGATTAAGATCCGGGAAAAACGGATTATTGAATTCTTTATGGATCCTTTCCGTAAATATACGAGCGAAGCCTTGAGGGAGAGGTAAGAAATGGCGCAAGAACAACGTTTGGATAGCGGTTTGCATTCTTTAGTGACTATTGTGCGCATGTTAGGACTTCCCGCCGATGCGGAGCAGCTTAAACGCGCGTATGTGGTTCGGGAGGAAGGCATGGATACGCTGACTCTTTTAAGAGCAGCCAGGGATTTGGGGTTAAAGGCGAAAGCATTATTTCCTAATGTAGAGCGTATGAGCCGCCTTCCCTTTCCAGCCATTGCACAGCTGAAGAATAATGACTATGTTGTGGTTATAAAAATGCTGGGAGAAGACAGGGTGGTCATTGTCGACCCGCATCGTCCGCAGGCTCTTTCGGTGCCCCTGGAAAAATTCCTCGAGCTTTGGGGCGGGGAAATGATCTTTTTAACAAGGCGTTCCCTGCTGCGGCTGCGTAATATAACACAAAAATTTGGATTGTCCTGGTTTGCCCCCATTTTATGGCGCTATAAGAAACTGGTCCTTCATGTCATGGGGCTTTCCCTGGTTTTGCAGTTATTGGGTATGGCCAGTCCCCTTTTTACGCAAACCATTATCGACAAGGTATTGGTGCAGCGAAGCTTGACGACCTTAGACATACTAGTGCTGGGTGTGAGCGTGGTTTCGGTGTTTCAAGTGGGTATGATGATCTTGCGGGCGTATTTGTTCAACCATACGACAAATCGTATGGATGTAACCTTGAGTTCCCGCCTCTTTAAGCATATCACCTCACTGCCGTTGCGCTTTTTTGAACAATGGCAGGCAGGGGATATCGTGTCCAGGGTGCGCGAAGTCGATACGGTACGGGGCTTTATTACCGGTACGGCGATGACGGCGGTTTTGGATAGTGTTTTTGCAGTGGTTTATATTGGCGTTATGATTTATTATAGTCCTCTTTTGAGCGTAGTGGCATTGGCGGCCATTCCCTTATTGTTTTTGCTGATTCTTGCGGTTACACCCCTTTTTCGCAGGCGCATGAATGAAAGTTTTGCGGCTGGCGCGGAAAGCCAGTCCTTCATGATTGAATCCTTGAACGGGGTGCAAACGTTAAAGTCTTTGGCAGTGGAGCCTATTTTTACGCAAAAATGGGAGCAGATATTGGCCAAGAACGTAAAAACGACCTTTGCAGCATCGCATTTGGGAAATCTTGCTGGCAATACAGCCGGTTTTATTCAACAAACATCTACCCTGGCTATCCTTTGGATTGGGACTAAGTTGGTGATGGAAGGCAGCATTTCGGTAGGTCAGCTGATTGCCTTTCAGATGTACTCTTCCCAGGTCATTGGGCCCATGGTACGGCTCCTTAATATTTGGCAGTCTTTTCAACAGGCGCGGGTGTCTCTGGACCGCTTAGGAGATATTATGGATGAGGCGGGCGAACCAGCTTTTAATCCTAATCGGACCACGCTGCCAAGTATTGCCGGGGAAATTATTTTGGATCGTGTGACCTTTCGGTATCGTGTCGATGGGGCAGAAGTATTAAAACAGGTCACTCTGCAGGTGGACCCGGGGCAGCGCATCGCCTTAGTGGGTAAATCCGGCTCGGGGAAGAGCACCTTGACCAAGCTGCTGCAGCGGTTATATGTGCCGGAGAGCGGCAGGGTACTCATTGATGGCGTCGATTTATCCCAAGTAGAGCCAGCATGGCTGCGGCGGCAGATCGGTGTGGTTCTCCAGGAAAATGTGCTCTTCAGCGGTACTGTGAAGGAAAACATTGCCATGGCGAAAACTGGCGCGACTGACGAAGAAGTACAAAGGGCAGCGGAGCTCTCAGGGGCGCATGAATTTATCAGCCGCATGCCGGACGGATATGATACGTATTTGGCAGAACGAGGCAAGTCCTTGTCTGGCGGGCAGCGGCAGCGATTGGCCATTGCGCGTGCCTTGATTACAGATCCTCGTATTTTGATTTTTGACGAGGCCACAAGCGCCCTGGATTATGAGTCGGAAAAAGTGATTATGGATAATCTCGATAAAATAGCGGCGGGGCGGACTATGGTTATTATTGCGCATCGATTGTCAACAGTTCGCGGCTGCGATAGAATCTATATGATGGAAAAAGGCCGGATTATCGAAGAAGGTTCTCACGAAGCGTTGTTGAAGCAGGATGGTATGTATGCTGCCATGGTGCGGCAGCAATATGAAATATGATATGATACTCTTATAATCTTATTTTAGAAAGGATGGCATGCGCGTGAAAATATTGCATATTGCTCATGCGAATGGCGGCAGTGTTCAAGGACGCTTTGTAGCGGCACTGGCGGAAAGCCAACGCCGCCTTGGGTATGAGGTACATACGGTAGTACAGCAGATGTATGGAAATCAAGCTGGTGTGAGTGTTTTGCCTGAGATGACGCAACAATGGGAACTGAATTTGTTGAGGAAGCAAGAGCGGCAGGGTTTTTTCGACTTGTATTCAACACCTCTCTTGACTGTGCTGGGAAAAGAAGAATTTTTGCAGGCTGATATTGTGCATTTGCATGATTTGCAAGGCGGTTATTTTTCCTATTTGCTGTTGCCTTTTTTAGCGGCTAAACCGTTGGTTTGGACTCAATATGATGAAAGAGCTTTTATAGAGTCGCCTTTGCCGGAAGGCGGAAAGGCAAGCACTTTTCGAAGTCTTGTGCGCAATGTGCAGTCTTTGACTGAATGTACCATAGTGGCTACGCAGCCGTGGCTTAAAGAGCGGGCCCAAAGAAGTCCTTTAGGGCAAAATGTAGTAAAAGAAATTCCTGTGGGTGTTGACGCAGAATATTGGCAGCCAAGCAGTAAAGAAGAGGCCCGCAAAAAGCTAGGCTTGCCCAGGGATGTTCGTGTTGTGCTTGTGGATCCGCAAGCCTTGCGGGCAGTTGAATTGTTGCGTAAACAGGGTTGGGTAGTATTGACTCTGGACCAAGAGCAGGGGCAGACATATTCTTTCCGGAGTGCCGATCTGGGAGATGACGGTCTGCGCAATCTATATCAAGCTATTGATTTGTATCTTTGCTTTGATTCCAATCAAGGGCTTAGTAAAGTCATAGAGGCTGCAGCCTGCGGGGTATCAGTAGCGGTGCCTCAAAGCAGCCAGTGGCAATATCCATGGCTAGTTAATGGAGAAAGCGGCGTCGTTTTGTCCATGCAATCCCAGGAAGCATTGGAACAACTAAAACAGATGCAGGGAAATCCGGAGATTTTAGCACAATGGGGCTTGGAAGGACGGCGTAAACTGCTGGCAAGTCCATATGCTTTGAATAAAGTCGCTTCTCAATATGAGCAACTTTATCAGCGGCTTGTTCCCGGTTTAAATAAAACTTCTTCTGCACCAGTAGCTCCTGCTGTAGCCTCTTCGGAAGAACTTTTGGAGCGGCTTTTTAAAACACACTTGGATATTTCGCGTCTTCAGGTAGTAAGAAGCCAAGGTTGGCCAGCGGTATGGGAAGAACTGAAAAAGAAGGTAGAAGCATTCTCTAAAGATGAAGGAGCAAAACGGGGCGCCTTTGTTGATGCTTTTTTGACCTATTTTATTACTCAGGACGAAGAGACGCCTATATGGGGTGTTGTAGAACAGTGGCTGCGTTTGCGCAATATGCCGGTGCGCTCGGGCGATGTGAAAGACGACGAACGGTTGGCGGCGCTCTTTTTTGCCAGAGAAATGCGTGAGCTTTGGAAGCGCTTTATATTGAAGACGCCGCAAGCGGCTTTAGCTAAAATGGATGTGGTGCGGCAGTCACGGATGGTAACATTTTGGAGATTAGTCTTTCTAAATGATGCTTCGGTTCTATATTTGGATGAAGGCCGTAATGAGACAGTGCTTCCTATTCGGTATCGAAGTGTTCCTAAAGAAGCGTATAGCGGCAAGGCATACCCGGACTTGCTGATTCGCAGCATGTACCAGCCATATGGAGAGGCTGGCGTCGTGGTGGATATGGATGTTCTTTTGAAATCGGCCGTGCCGCTGGCGCTTAAGGTAATAGCTCCATTTTGGCTGAGCTGTGCACCGTATTATAATAATGATAAAATTGCACAGCAGGCGGCGTTGCGGCACATCCGAAACTATTGCGAAGCTGCAGTTCGTCACCCGCAGGCTATGCCTAAAGGCCTTTTTGACGCTTGTTCGGAGCACTTTACTTTGCATTTGTGGCGGTTATCCTATTGCGGCGGCAATATGGTGAAAGAAATTTCGGCTTTTGGAGATTTTCTGCATTATTATATGAAACGTTTTTATTCGCGCTGGGTTAGTGTGAAACAAAAAACGCGGAAGAAGAATAAGAAGCTTCGAATTGGCTATATTTCCAGTAATTTCCGCAATCAAGCTGTAAGCTTTTATATGGCGAATCGCATTTTGCACGCAGATAAGGAAAATTATGAAATTGTGACTATTTCCTTAGAACGGCGTTGCGACGAACTGACAGAACAAATTAAGCAGAAAAGCGATCAATATATTGCAATTACAGATTTTGGAAATGTCGATGCAATTGCCCAAACTATTGTTGACAGCCAATTGGATGTGCTGATTTATACGGATATTGGTATGGATCCGCTAACATATAAATTGGCAGCACTGCAGTTGGCTCCTACACAGGCTGTCTTGGTAGGCCATGGCGTAACGACTGGGTTGCCGACTGTGCAGTATTATTTGAGTGGTGATTTTGAATCGCAGGAATCAGATTCTCATTATCGTGAGAAACTTATTAGATTGCCGCGCTTGGGAGCTGCTCAATTTGCTCCTTTTGAACCGGAAGAGGGGCGGACACGAAAAGATTTTGGCTTGCCCGATGACAAAGTATTATTTGTTTCTTGTGCAAATGGGATCAAACATGGGCCAGCGCGTGATGATGTTTTAGTGCGTATTTTGCAACAAGCTCCTAATGCTGTTATTGCCTTAAAACCGTTTATGTTGCCTAATTTGGTGGATATGCATTTTGTAGAAAGATTGTCTAAGAAGGTTCGTGCTGCAGGCGTGGCAGATCGCTTCCGCATTTTGCCGCCCCTGCCGAAAAATACCGATTTGCTGGCCTTGCTTCGCGTTTGCGATGTGAACCTGGATACTTATCCCTATGGCGGCTGGACGACCAATATGGACGCCTTGTATGTAGGTTTGCCCGTAGTGACCCAAGAAGGTGAATTGGCTCGGACTCGCTGGGGAGCTGGTATGCTTAGAGCCATGGGAATCCAAGAGGGTATTGCCCAAAATGAAGATGAATATGTGGCTTGGGCGGTTCGTTATGCAAGTGATGCGGAACTTCGCAGCCGTATTCGGGCTCAAGTAGAGGTAAAAGCCAAAGAAGTTCTCTTTGATGGTTCTGGTACGCAAAAAGAGTATGAAGAGGTCTTGCTGCAGATGCATGCAGCGCATCATGCATCGCGCAAGCGCTAATCCCAATCCCCTCTAGAGAGGGGTGGTTCCGTAAGGAACCGGGGTGTGTTTGGCCCTTAGAGGGGTGCCTCCGCTAGGAGGCGGGGTGGGTAATCCAATCCCCTCTTGAGAGGGGTGTCGCCTCTGGCGACGGGGTGCCCCCGTGGGTGCCCTCCCTCTCAAGAGACCAAAAACCGCACCAGGAAGTGCCGTAGGCATTCCTGGTGCGGTTTTATTTCAAATGCAAATTTTTAAGGTTCTATGTCAATGGTTGGGGTAAAAGCATAAAGTAATGTTGGCAGCGAGGATGCAAATTCTCGCTGCTATCTATTTTTAGTAACCGCAAGATAGAGGATGCGGTTACGCATTCGCTCAAAATT
>NZ_JAQUZF010000008.1:0-49855 GCF_028691475.1 Anaeromusa sp. | reverse complement strand
AAGGAAATTCTTTTCAAGGAAAATTATTTTAATATTATCAATGGTTATAAACAACTTTTTCTAAAGCCCAACGATGATGAAAAATATTTAGATGGATGCACCTTTGATGAAATATATGCATTATATAAATTTGATAGAGCGCTAAGAAAACTATTTTTAGATAAGATTCTTATAGTTGAAAACAATATCAAATCTGTCTTATCTCATTATTTTGCTTCGCAATACACAGAAAATAAATACTTAAAACTATCAAATTTGTCCAGGCGTGATCATGATTGCATAAAAGACTCTACCAGGTTCATAGCATCAGTTCATTCCGACATAGCCGACAAAGCAAAAAGGCATAGTGCTATATCTCACTATATTACAAACCACGGATATGTACCGCCATGGGTTCTCGTAAACATTTTGACCTTTGGAAGAATTAGCATGTGGATTTCCGTATTAAAGGATATCGACAAAGAAAATGTTGCACGTTCCTTCAAGATCAATGCTACTCAGCTAGGAACTTTCACCAAGTTCTTAGCGCTTGCCAGAAATATTTGCGCCCACGATGAACGTTTGTATTGCAGCAAGTTTAACATTATTGCTGACACTAAGTATCATACTAGTCTGAACTTGCTTACAAACGTCCACGGAGATTTCATTCGCGGAAAAAGAGATTGCATGGCATTGCTTATAACTTTAAAATTCTTCATCGGAGATTCTGAATATAAAAATCTTGTAGACGCGGTTTGGGGAGAATTATTTACACTCAAGTCTTCTTTAAAAACTATTAACCTAAACCAAGTTTTATCGAAAATGGGCTTCCCGAAAAAATGGCACAAAATACGAGACTTATAATCATTAAGAGAGTAGCTCATATGCTGCTCTCTAGTTTTATCAAGGAGGATTTACTGATGATTAACGCAGCAGTTTACGCTCGCTATTCTTCTGACAACCAGAGAGATGAATCCATCGACGCGCAGCTCCGTGCTGCTTATGAGTATTGCAAAAAGAAAGAATATCGCATTGTACACGAATACATTGATCGCGTCCAGACAGCGACCAATGACAACCGTCCAGAGTACCAGTCCATGATGGCCGATGCAAAAAAGAAAATGTTTGATGTTATTGTCTTTCATAAAATTGACCGTAACGCCAGAAACGAATTTGACTACTACTACCACAAAACACAGCTCAAAAAATATAACATTCGTTATGAATATGTGGCTCAAAATATCGACGATTCCCCAGAAGGACAAATGATGGAAGGAATCATGGTATCATTTGCCGCCTACTATTCGCGAAATTTGGCAGGCGAAGTAAAAAAGGGCCATCGTGAAAACGCGCACCAGCAACTCTGGAACGGCGGAACCCCGCCCCTTGGGTATGATGTAGTGGATCGAAAGCTAAAGATCAACGAGCAGGAAGCAGAAGCAGTACGGATGGCCTTTCGGATGCGAGCAGAAGGGAAAACATTCTCTGCTATTATAAAAGCCTTGAATGAAGCCGGCCACTTAACGAAAAAGAAAAACAAATTCACACCTAACTCAATTTCCGATCTTTTAAGTAACGAAAAATACATTGGAACTTATGTATTTGGAAAGGTCACAGGAGGCCGTAGCGGCCCCAGGAACAGCCATATGAATAACCCTGATGCAATACGATATGAAAACGCGATACCGGCTATTATTGACCGTGCTACGTGGGAAATGGTGCGAGATAAATATGCCAAGCGATTAAAGCAATCTAATCAAATTGAAACGTACCTGCTCTCCGGCCTAATCAGTTGCGAATGTGGCGCCCCAATGTGCGGCGGTCGCGTACGCAATCAAAAAGGCATTCTATATGTCTATTACCGCTGCAACGACAAAAAATGCAAGGTCGGGAGAATTAAACGCGAAACAGTTGAAGAATATGTAGTTGAGTGCTTGCTTGAACATCTAAACGATCCAGTAAAGCGCAAAGCATTGGCGCAAAACATAGAAGACCACGCAAACACCTACAGCCAAATCTATACCTCCCACATTGCGGGCATAAAAAAAGAAATCGCCGCCTTAGACAGAAAGGCAGCGAAACTTTTGGATGCAATTGAAACGATGGGAATCTCTTCTGCTATCGCCGATCGGCTCAAAGAGATCGATAAGCAAAAAGAAGCAATGACCAAAAAAATTCAGCGGGCATCCGCAGCGGCAGCATCATTAGTCGGGCGCGATCAAATCGAGGCCGTAATTGATGACTGCGCATTTATTCTCAAAGATAACAAAAACAACCCGGACAAAGTCCGGGTTGTACTAGAATTATTTGTAGACTCGATCACGGTAAAACAGACTACCGTAGATGTCGTATACAAATTTGCGCCAAATTGGTGGAGACGAGGGGAATCGAACCCCTGACCTTTTGAATGCGAATTAACAGTTCAACCTAAAACACACTTAAACGTGTTGAAACTGATTTAAACTTACTCAGTAAAATAAGGCTTTTTAGACCTCCATCGGAAACAAATTGAAACGTCTTGAAAAACGTCTTGGGGTACAATTTGGGGTATACCCCATAATACCCCAAAATAGAAAAAGCCGCCAGCGTCAAAAGACAACCGGCGGCAATCATGCAAATGCGAGGCTGCAACTAAGGAGGACAATCCAAACCTGCACCCTCGGTAAACGGTTTTCGGCATTACCCGAAAGCGTTTGTTGCTAAGACACGTTTCTCCGCACGTCTACGGCGCGTTTAGCCTCTGTAGATATCATACCACCAAATGAGCAAATGCTCAAATGGATTTGGTAGGGGCATTAATGTCCTTACCAAATTGCCGGCATCGGAAAAATGGTTAGAACAAACCGAATAGTTTATCGGTTTTAACCACATACTTTATTTCATAGCCACTCTTGCCGCCAACATGGTACTCAGCAGCTAACGCTTTGTCCTTGCTATAGTTGCGCTGCAACCCAATGGGAATATAACTATCGCCACCATGCCGCCCGTACCCTGCGGACCATTCCCAATTGCGGTATAGGTTGACCTTCATCACATCGACTTTCCATTCCTTGTTGCCGTCTTTATTTACGACTTCCTGCGGCACCACGGCGGTGCGATCCGTCTTTTCTAAAGCCATGCTCGGCAGCGTCTTGTCACCATCGTTAATGCGCTGCGCCACCGATCCGGCGGCCTGGTCAACTGTCGGCGCTGTTTGCACAAACGTAACAGACGGAGCAAGGTTTCCTGCCTGTGCCGCTTTGACCGCCGCCGCCATTGCATCGGCGTTCTGCTTGCTGATCTTCAACTCATTTTGCAGATAGTCAGAGTTAGCTGCCTGCGCCGCTGTCATCACCGCCGCCTTTTGCAGCGCCTCTTCGTGCGCGGTGTTTTTTTGCCACAGCCATGCCAGGCCGCAAATTAGGGCCAGCACGAGCAGAATGGCACCACCACAAGCCGCAATCTTCGTCTTTGACCATCCGACAGCAGTGCCGCTTAATCGCTCCATGGCGGCCTTTAATTCTTCGTCGGTCATATCATCACCCTTTCCCAAACAACGCGCAAAGAGAAGCGGTGCCAAGGAGCGAAAGACCCAAAGCACCGCCAACCAAAGAAAGAACTCCCAAGGCAGTTCCTTCTCTCCCGCCTCTGTGGATATAAAGTACATATTGCAAAATCAGCGCGAATCCTGCGGCGGACATGAATCCGGCCATGGAACCACCTCCATCTCTTCTGCGCAGCACAAGGCGGCGTCGGTGCCGCCGAGCCACACACAATAAACAGGTTTTTTTATTCCGGTTACGTTTTCGGCCAGGCCAATGATTTCTCCGGCTTGACCGTGATGTTTACCGCGCAAAATGCAGACTCGTTGGCCGACCATTTTTATTCCCCTTTCTGTGCGTAAAAATCACTAATACCGCAAGCCAGCGCTTTGGCAATATCGTCTCTGTTGTTTTTCAGCAACACCGCGTCTTCTGTAGAATCAATAAACGCTACTTCTGCCAAGACTGCAGGCATGTTCGTGGCACGCAGCACAGCCAAGCCGTCACGAACCTTAATACCTCTGTCCGGGATGGTGCTGTCAATGCCCTGCAGCGTTTCCACAAGACGTCCTTGTACGGCTTTGGCCAAGCGTTCGCCGTCGCCACCAAGGCTAAAGCACAGCGTTTCAATACCTCTGGCTTCCCCATTGCAGGCGTTGCAGTGAATCGAGAGGAATAAATCGGCCCCGTAGGCATTGGCTTCGTCGCATACGCACGGAAGGTCCGGCGTCTCCCCGGTTAGGTTGTCGCTTTGCAGCAATACAACTTCATAGCCAGCTTGCTCAAGATATGCTTTGACCCGTTCCCCCAGGTCCAGAACTACATCGGCTTCGCGCATGTCATAGCCGCACGCGCCGGAATCTCTGTTCACATCATGCCCAGGGTTAATAAAGATTTTCATAATTTAGCCACTCCTTTTTCTTCGCGTAATTGCGCCAGTTTAGTCCGGAGGAAAACAGGTATGTAGCCGCCATACCCTGCGCGATCCACGTTTTCCAGCAAGCTAAGACCTTCCATACCGGCATACCCACAAATAACCATGCCCCGCAGTAAGTGATTCAGGCCCATTCCTAAATCAAGCATATTGGCAAGCGACACAACCAGGATAATTGCCACCTTGCGCGGTATGCCCATAAACCCCTTCTGGCTTGATAGTGTGCCGGTCTTCCAAGCTGCCAGCATTCCGGTGATATAGTCGCCAATAATCAAAACCATCAATGCCTGTGCGGCCTGGTCAAAACCTCCGACGAGAAACGACAAGCACCCGCCTGCCGCTGAACAAATGGCCCATGCGTCTACTTCTGTTTTGGTTCGGGAAATGATGTTTAACAAAAACTCCATGCGTCACCTCCGTAAATGAATAGAGTCAAGTTTATTAGTTTGGGTTAGCTGGTATCCATAAACGCGCCTCCTAGCCGTAAAATGGGCATGAAAAAACCGCCCTGTTAAGAGCGGCTTATCAATGAGATCATTTTTTGAGAATTTCCAGCAGCTTGGCCTTGCCTTTCTCGTTGTACATGAAGGTAGGCATTTGCTTGGCACTGTGTTCGGATTGCCCAAGGACCATCATACCGTATTCGTCTGTTTTGAGATTGTTGGCGTTGGCTGCTTTACCCACGTTATTCCGGTTGGTTCCCGCCTCTAATGCAATGTCGCTGGCGCTATAGAGCCGATCCACCTGCGGTCTGGGAAGAACCCCCTTCCCTGCAATCATTTCCACCGCGTTGATTTTCAGCAGCTCCGCAGCCACCGGCGAAAGGTGCAGGCTATCTGCTTTCTGAATCAAGAACTCCGCGTCCTTGCGCCGAGCGTTCATCAAGCGAGCCTGCGCGTTTTTATTGCGAGCTTCGATTATGGCCGGGTCGATTTGTTTGAAGGCCTTAACAGTTCCTTTGCGCAGTTCTTTGAGTATCTTGCGGACCCTGGCGCGGAATTCTCTGGCTATTTGTGTTTTAGCAAGCATAGTTACTTCATAGATTCCATCTTCTGTGAATACGCGAGTTTCTTGTTCGCCGGAAGGTGTACCCATTTTGACTACACCTGAAAACTCTTCCGTTCGCAAGTAGGCATTTCGGTCAACAACCTTGCTGATTGCTTGCCGGGGATTGGCATAGCCTAACGCGCTCCCTAGCTGGTCAGACGTCATAAAATAACTATCAGTATCTTCATTGCGCCAAAAATCGCACGTTACGCCCCTAAAAACTTCCGATTTTGCCAATACTAAATCGCTCATTGCAATACCTTCCCTTCTTCGTTCAAACACTCCATCAACATATCCTTAATGCGTTCTTCAATCATTCCACTTTCATATTGCTTCTGCAAAGACTCAATCAGGGCATCGCGGTTATCCTTATCCGGGAATATTGCCCGCACCTGTACGCATAATTCCACTGTTTTGGTCATAAAAAATCCTCCTTCGTGCTACGCCTTGCCGAAGAAGGTTTATCCGTGCTATGCTTATAGCAAGGCTAACCTCTTTTCGGAGAGGCGTGCTGGTGGGAAGTCCGCTTAACTCTTGGTCGGGGAGAGCGGCTTCCTTTTATTTTTGGTTTTTTTCAAGGTCTGCTTTTATAAGCCCGATTATGTAGTCCTTTAAGGTTTTCCCTTCAAGGGCTACTTTTACTTTTATCTGCTTATAAAATTCTTCATCAACCTTAAAATTGATGGCTTTCTCCATCTTTCGCCTCCTTCCTGTCTTCTTGTAACCATATTACTACATTACAACATAGACAGTCAAGAGGCAAACCAAAAATAATTAGAAGCCGCATTCCGGGTACGAAAAAAGCGCCCCGAAGGACGCTTGTGCTATAATGACAAAGGAGCCAACCTGTTCGCCCAGGAAGGCTCCAACAACAGAATAAGGAGGTGACACACCTTGGAGATCCACATCCTCTTCGACAACGACGTGGTTATCCGGGTGGTGGCTATAGCAGCTTTCATCTGGCTAAGCCGTCGCTGATCCTTATCCCTGTATTAGCCGTTGCCCTTTTGCCGAGGGTAGCGGCTTTTTGTCTGCCTTCAGTATACCATCGCGCTGACTATCTGCCAACTGTCTTTATTACTCTACAAAGTCATCAAGGTATTGTGTGCGCCTCCTTTCGTCTCTTGTCATAGATTTTCTAGACCGTTCATAATCTGTCAATGACTGATTTTTAACCGCCGTGCGTACCGAAGAAGGAGATACGCGAAGCTCACGCAATTTATCCCTGTTCTCCTTTGTGGGATTGTTAACGTATGCATCAATAGCTTTCTGACGCTTCTTGGCGTCGTCTTTCTTTATGGAGCTGTCAATTCGCTTGGCATCGCTTTCTTCGGCTTCCTGGATGGTTCTAAATCCTGCCGCGCGGATAAGCCGTTCTTTGACCGTATCGTAAGTTGTTTTAGGTCTGCCTCTATCATCATCTTTGTGGCCTCTCCACGCTGCAACTAATCCACCAGCTGCCGGAGACAACGCACTAACAGCTCCAACGGGGTCCGCGTTAAATGACTTCGTTACGAAACCATAAAGCGTGCTTCCGGCCGGTCCGCCAAGAGTCGACATTACAAATTCCCAAGCACTATCAGGCATCCTAGGCATACTTCCGGCCTCACCAATCCCTACGCGTTTCGAGATGTCGATACCGGCAAAAGCGCCAACGCCGTACCAAGCTACTTTAACGCCAGCCTCTAGGGCCTTGTTACCGGCAGCCGCCTTTATCGTGTAGTTTTTAACGATGGTTTCCCAATCATCCCCTTCGGCGTCAAACAATACCTTTAACAACCACCCCAGTGTAGGGCCAACCAACAAGGCGAACCCAGGAATTCCCCAAACACCAGAAATAGCCATTAGCGGCAACCAAAGTCTAAGTTTTTGCCCAGCTGTCGTTTTGTTTGACCAGGGCATAAACTCCCACATTAGTTCCATTTGTTTTACAGGATATTTTTTAAACTGGAACATGGCTTGCGTAACGGGTCCGCCCATACGCATAAAGCGAGGTGTATCGTGTATTCCGTAGTCAAAATTGGCTTTTAGGTTGATCTCCTTGGCGTAGTTTAAAGCTTCTTGGCGACTCATTCCCTTTCCTATCCCTTGGTGATATGCCCCTAAAATGGTAGCAGCACGATTAACTTTCTCCACTTTGCCAAAAAACAGCATTCCTAGATTTCCAAAAGCATCAAGGGTTCGCGATACTTTCCCACCGCCACCTTTGTAACGAGAAGATGCGGTGTATCCAGCCCCCAAGTCGGAAAAACCAATGTTTGTTTCCACCCCAGACTCTTTAAGAATCCTGGCATCTGCCAAGGATAGTTTTTTGAGCCGCTTAAAGCCACCAGCCAGCGCTCGGTAGCTCCCCATTTTCCCAGCAGCATTAATGCATTGTGTAAGGTTCACCATACCGGCCGCAACACTATAACCAAGTTTCATAATACCAGTCCACTTCATACCGGTGCTGCACAGTGACATCGTGGGACGGCTATATCCATGCATGTTTGTGAAATCTCCTATTACTGGAAATTCCTTGATGATACTGTCTGCCCATTCTTCCAGTCTAGTTGGTTCTCCGTTTACATCACTAATAAACCCCTTCAAAAATTCGGCGTCTCCCGTATGCTTACCGTCCCATTTTCCGTACCAGCGTTCAAAGAAGCTTCTGGATTTGCTTTTAAAGGGGTCTAGCGCTACATACCTGGCTACTTCATGGGTATGCCGGCGCATGGCCCACAGAGCGTCTTGCTCGTAGCCGTCTGCTCCTGTTCGATGCAGGACGCTACCCAAAAACCGATGCTTATTCTTCATGCGAACAAGATCATCCATTAAGACTTTTGCTTCGCCGCTAGAGATTTCAAACATATCTTCCACTTTATTCATGATGCGAAAATATTCCGCATCCCCTATTGTGGCAGCAGCCTCCGCAGCTCCCGGCATATGGAACGTCTTGCCTTTGATAATATACTCTTTGGATTTGTCCAGTTTGTTGGCAAAGCGCGAAGCAGCTGCAAGCGAACCAAAGCTAGCAATGGATTTATTTCCGTCATTCCCTTTCTCGTAAACGATAAACGATTCAAAGAAGTGACGAACATGGCCCTTACGCTTGTTGATCGGTGATGCTTGCTGTATATACGATACATATACAATGTCATCATTGCGAACGACCGCCATAGCTCCTGGTAGAATAGCACCGCCGCCAGCTTTTTGAATACGAGTGATCTGTACGTCAGGGTTGTTTTGCAATTCTTCCAATGCGGCTGTTGTCATTGGCGCATCTTCGGTTTTGTAGGTCTTTGGCTCTCTCCATGTGATAACATAGCGGTTTGCGTCAGGGCGAGATTCATGAACAATTTCATTGAATTTAGTATCCGTAATGGCCGCCTTAGCCGCAGCGATAATCTTCTCGTCTTTGTCTTTGTCTCCGGTAAGATCTATGCTTTCACTTTTCATTTCCGCACGTTGACGCATATTATTGGCTAATCGGTAAAAATAATCAGATAAACCGCGATATAACCGATATGCTTTGATGATGTTTTCAGCAAGCCCTTGGTTGCGAAGTTCTTGGTTTGTCCATTCTATTTCAGACATATCACCAGACATTAAGATGTTGATGAGTTTTTGCCGTTCTCCTTTTCCTTTGACTAATTTCTCGATTTTTTCAAGCTGTCGATCCGCTTTATTGCGAAGCATTTCATTTCTTTCGGTAGATTTTAAGGCAAGGTTGTAAATAACGCGAATAGCCGGATTCAACTTAGCTAGGTGGGAAGGTGAAAGTGTAAGTGTTTTTAGAACATTGGTACTGGTTTTTTCTTTTTCAACCGTTACGTTTTCGCCTGCTCTCCACCCCGTTTTCAGTCCCAATTTCAACATAAATTTTTTCCATGCTTTTTGCAACGTTTGTTTCACATTGGAGGAATCAGCGGAGTAGCGAATGTCGGTATCCTCTTCATTACGCTGCTCGCTTTCCTGTTCTTCACTACTATACGCCGGCACTTCCTTGTACGGGAACTTCGAGCGGTCTGTATATAACCGCTTGCCGTCTACGGCAGCCAAACCAAAAGATTGCCTTACCTGCTGTTCCAGGGCTTTTACTTGCGCAAGGTTTAGATGACTGTCCCTCTGCTCTTCTTGCCCAGAAGCAGCGGCCTTCAACTTAGCAATTACCTTTTGGAAAAACTCGCCCAGGCGATAGAATAAAGACTTGTCCTGAGTTGCAATACTTTCCAGCAGTCCACGGCGCGATACGGCGTCCGCCAACTCGTCTGCAAGCATTTCCTCCACCACTGCAGAACGCTCCATTTTATCTCCAAACGCAATGGTGTCCCGATAGGTTTCTACTTGCTTGTCAGTGACGCGAGAAGCGTCTTCCACGGCCTGCAAAACATCTTGGTAAAGTTCTTCATCGTTGTTGCGAAGCCAATGCATGTGCTCATGCCAGAACGTCCACGCTGGCCCTCTATTGCCATTACGGTTAATGTAAGTCACGTCTCCAAAATGGAAGCCGCGCAAGGAAGAGGCGCCAACAAAAAAACGCACCTTTACGCCCATGGTTTCCCCCACGGAAGCAATAGCACGCTCGCTGGAATTGATTTTTCCTTCGGGAACAAAGTTTACTTTTTGGCCTCGATAAGCTAGGAGCTCTTTTAGGTCTTCGTCAGAAAAAGCGTCTTCATCATCGGAAGCATCTTGGCTGCGCTTGATTTTGTAACTATCGTCTCCGTCTTTGCGAATAAAACTAAGAGACTTTAGTTCTCCCTCACTGGCGTGATCCTTGAATTTTTCAACCGCATTCCCATCGCCAACCCAGGCCTTGTGCTCCGGGTTCCAGCGGAAACCAGATTTTCTCAGTTCATCCTTTACGGCGTAGGTGTTGCCGGTTACGGCGTACTTTCCTTCCGGTTCAATCGCTTCTGCTTGCTTCTCCCCAGCATCCTCTTTTACCTTTTCTTTCACTTCCTGCCGATCCGGCATAGTGATATTTTCGATGCGGTCAAACAGATCCTTTATGGAATCGGAATTGGAAAGATCAATGTTTTTCTGCTGGATGTTTTGGGCGTTTTCTGGATTCGTTTGTTTTTCCAGTATCACAATGCGCGTTCTAACACTCGTTCCGGCGCGCTCAAAGGTGCAGGAAGGAAGTTTAACCTCGCCCACCATATGCAAGCCTTTGGCTTCGTCTGACTCGTACCATTTATCGAACTTGTCGGTAGCCGAACCTTCGGGAATCAACGCTACCACGCGGCCGCCGTCTCGCAGGTGCTTGGCGGCCTTGGCTACATGGTCAATAGCGGTCCTCCCTGCTGTACCAAAGGGCGGATTCATGACAACCGCGTCAAACTTATTCACGAGGTTTAGATTTTCAAAGGTGTCGTTGACTAGCTTGGCATTGTCCGTGACCATGTGCGCTTGCGAAGCTAACTGCTCGCTGGGTTCAACAATCGTATTGGTAGTGTTAGGCGAGAAGAAGCGGCTGATAGCGCCATGACCAGCGGAAGGCTCTAGTACACTTTCGCCAAGTTGCGGGTCGGCCCACTCCACCATCTTTAAGCCAAGAGGCTCAGGGGTGGCAAAGTAGTCTTTCCCTTCTTGCGCTTTATTACGGCTGTTCTTTTTTTGTCTGCCGAAATAGAAACTCTTAGCCCGTTCAAATTCGGTGAGATCACCGGCTCTGCCAGGAGCGTCCATTTCCTTGCCGCCAGTTCCTTCCTCGGTGTCTCCGGGCAGCCGGCGCTGCCAATCGTCACTCATTGTCTCCATGTAGAGGTTTACAAAGGAATCGCGCAGCCCTCTGGCTTGGTTACCCATAGCCAGGTTTTCCGCCGTAGAGGCGCGACTGGCAATGGTGCTGGCGAACAGCGAGCGCTCGATGGCCGTACCAGTGGAAAGGTAGCGAAAAATAGCATTGCTGGCCGAACCGACGCGATAAATGCGGCCCTCAATCTGTGTGGCGTAAATCGGGCGCGTGGGCATACTCAAATTAATCAGCACACGCTGATACTTACCAGTTGTGTCGTGCAGACTAATACCCGCATTGCCTGCGTCCTGCTGTACCAAGATAAGATTTTTGCCGCTGTTATCGTCCTGGAATTGGCGTACTATATCATCCTTTTCGCTCTTAGGGGTTTCCCCGTTGTACATCATAATATCGTCGCCAAAGGCGCTTTGCAGCGTTTCTCTCGGGGAAAGTAAAGACGCTACGTTTAGCCCTAACAAGTCAGGGCGTTTGGTCTTGAACAACTCGTATTGATGTAAGACGTTCTCTTCGTGATTGCCGTGGCCCAATAGGAACGGATGCACGGCTTTTTTCGCTTTCATGGATTGATGGAATAAGACTACCTTTTTGCCGCTTGCCAGATACTCTTTGACGAGTGGGATACACTCTTTGGCCTTGATGCTTTCCAGCAAGTATTTGCAGGCATTGCCGTTAAACTGTTTGCGCAGTACGTCGTACAGCTCGCGGAAGTCTCCGTTTTTCTTGTCGCTCAGCCAATCAAAACCTTCGTCAAACTTCTTGCCAATACCGCCGTCAACCAGGATAAAGCCACGGTCATAGTCTTGGTTTACCTCTAACGCCCTGCCGCTGAGAACGCCTGTACTCTTCAGCCATTCGTGAAAAGCGACTTCCATAACACGGTTATCTACTTGCGCGTCCGGCCGGGTCAATTTGTTATAACGCATACGGTAGCCAAAATGCTGCATCATAAAGCTATCGCGTCCGCCTGCGGAATTATAGCCGCCCTTCGATTCTCCTGGGTAATCGTACAAGTACCCTTCGCCGTAGTCCGTGCATTTGTCATACGCAAAGGGAGTAGCCGAAAGGAAAACTACCTTCGGCTTTTGGTCGGCCGGGATTGTTTTCCATTGTTCCACCAGAGCTTTGCGCTTGTCTTCCATCTTGGCATAAATTTCAGAAATGTCTTCTTTATGCTGGGAAATCTCCATAGTGAGAGAATTAACCTTGCTCCTAGATGCAGGGTCATTTTCTTTGGATAGCTTGCTGACCGCACGCTCTTTCTTGGCAATTTCCATTTCCAACGAGCGAATTTTCGAGGTTCGATGCAGCAACTTAAAACGCTCCCAGAAAGAGCGCGGATTCAAGGTAATGGCCCTTAAATTTTCCAAAGCCCCCGTGGCCTTGCCGGTTTCGGCTTGCATGAGGTTATGCGATTCATCGGCAACAACCAGATCCCAATTCCGGTTTACCAGTTCCTTATTGGCTTCCAAGTTGGCGTAGGTGGTAATAACAATGCCTTCGCCTTTATCCTTCGTGGAAGACAGTTCGGTTACGGTAAGTCCAAAATCATCACGCGCTGTATCAATCCATTGCGAAGTGACAGTGCCCCCAGGATTCACAATTAAGATATTCTTCTTGCCGCTGTCAAACAAGCGCTTGATAATGCCAAGGCCGGTATAGGTTTTCCCGGTGCCGGTGCCGTTGGTGAACATCATCCCTTGGCCGCCGGTTTCAAGCAGGCGCCTTTCGGCCTTGAGTACATCCTCTTGCTGTTCTGGCAATAACATAGGCAGGTCGTTCTTGATGCTCTCAAGATCGCCTGCCTTTTGTTTCAGTTCTGTTTTTCTTTTTGGAGTGGCTTCATGGTTGGATCGGTTTTGAGTAGATGCAACAGTTTGTCCAGTTCTTCCGTCGTCAAGGAAGGATTCTCCGCGCAGGCTATCCCTAACGCTTCTTGATAACTCAGAACCTCCGGTTCGTTGATCGCCGGATTCTTCATGCTGTACTCCGCTATGGCCAACCTCTCTGCTAAGAGAGGCGCTACTGTCACGAACGCTACCGCCACCTTGTTTCCCACTCTTTTCCGTAGGCGATAAAACACTTTGTCCGCTTCCGCCATCGGGTCTTCCGCTTTCAGCATCTCTCCCCAAGCTGTCTTGATTTCTCCTTTTGCCATCTCGTGAAGCCAATCCGTTGGCGCTGCCATGAACATCGTGATCGCCTCCATTCACCATTCCTTTAATTCCATTATACGCCATTTTTGCAAAAGGTGTATATTCTTCGCCTAAATCTTCTGCAATAACTTTGCTCAGCGCTTCTTCGGTGGTGTGTCCTTCTTTATGCGCAATACCAGCGTATTCAAACAGTTCATTTACCGTATCGGCGTCAAACTTCTTCCCTTCCGGGAAACTGTTTATCATGCTCCATGTACTAGGCAGGTAGGGCGTGATTTTATCGCCAGCTGCGCCAGTCATCTTTTCAGACCAATCAGCAAAGTTATTTACGCCGCGCTGCGCATAGATTAGACCCACGCGTAAGGCTTTTCCCATAAGGTCCGGGTTAAACATAGGATTCGCGGAAAGGTTATCTAAGCTCCCTTTCAAGTCTGCCAACGCTTCCGCAAGAGCTGCGTCACTATCATCCACCACATTGACCAGCTTTTTAGGCTTGCTCTTGGCCAGAAGTTTGGCTTTGAGCGCTTCCTTGCGGCTTACGTCAAAATCAAGAGCGGTTTGCGGTTTCGTTTGTTCGGAAGAAGGTGGTTCTTCTTTGGCAGGATGCTCTTCTTTTCCACTTACTTCGGCTTCCTGCTGCGCTGCTTTGCCGCTACGAGGAGTTTCTTCTTCTTGCGTCTTCTCGGTAGTGTTGTTTTTTACGTCGCTCGCAGGGCTATTTGTAGGCGTTTCGCTGGGGACTTTCTTTTCCCCAACAACTTTCTCGTAAGCAGCAAGCAATTCGCTTCTGCCGTGCGAATCAACAATGCGCTCGATAAAACCGTTGCGGCTCTTGCTGCCGGCTTTTCTGATCTTCAGTAATCTGGCAATTTGGTTTAACTGCGCGTCAGGAAGCGCCGCCAAGGCTTCTTCCATGTTGGAAGGAGCTTGGTCGGTTACGTTCTCTTGCGCTGCTGCTGTTTGGCTCGGTTGAGGTTCGGGGTCTTGAATTTGATTTGCGGCGTTTTCACGCTGCGAGGTTGTGGTGTTCTCATGGATTGGTTCCACCTTTGCTATTTCAGCGCTCTTTTGCGCATCTTTCTGCTTTCCTTGAACGAATGGCTGTGTTACTTCTTGCTCCTGCCGTGCCCTTTCTTCGCTTTGAACTGCAGCATTAAGGGAACCTTCTTCTGCTTGGTCAAATTTAACTGCCTGCGCCTTTTGCAGCGCTTGCAGTAAGTCAGGCATTACTTGCGAACGAAGATTGTTGGTTGCCGGTGCTACTGGGGCTTGCGTTGGTTGTTGTTGCCGCGCTTGCAGCGAAGCGGTTTCCGTAGCCGAAGCGGCACGCACATCCTCTGCAGCGCTTTGCCGGAATAGTTTGGCTTTATTTGCCAAAGCAAGTCCTTGCTCCGAAGCTGGGTTAATGGCTAAAAGCCTGCCTGCTTCTTGTTCCAGATCCATTGCTGTATTGAGCTTGGCCTTGGTTCCGGCGTGAATGTCGCTGTATAGAGGCTGTGCCGGGCGCGTTTGGGAATCCTGCGAGGTTGCTTTTTGGGCATTGACCGTTTGCTCTGCCACTGGCGCATTAAGAGCCGTATAGAGGTTCACAAGACCTTCGCGGCCTAACCCCAACTGCTCTTGAATAAGCGCCGCTTGTTCCGGGTCGGTTGTGGTTTCCATGATGTTTTCGGCCTGCGCCTTTGTATCCGCTGCCAGATTAGCCGGTTTTTCTGCTTGGTATCCCATTTCCTGCGCTTTCTTGGCAATATCCTGCATGTTGTTGGCTTCAAGCATCTTGGTAATGTCCGCCACCGTGGCCGGATCGGCTTGCACTTGCTGCAGATATTCTTTGGCACCGGCGTTCCAATTAGCCAATGCCTTTTCGTTTTCTGCAAAGGCTGCTTCGTTGGCGGCTTTTGCTTTGGCCATAATAGCAGCCGAAGACGCTGCAGCGGTTTTTGGAGATGCTACGGAGCTCTTGGTTCCCGGCGTTGCCGCCTGGTATTCTCCGGTAGGGTTGGCAATGTGGAAATGAGCGCCTTGGGTGTACTCGGTTGGGTGGTCGATTTCGTTTAAGACTTCCCCAAAGCCAAGTTCTCCGGCGCGTTTTTCAAGCCACGCCCGTCGTTCGGAACCGGCTTCGCTGTCGGAGATCATTGTCGGACTCCATAGGTCTACCGCCGTACCGGCTTTATGATAGCTCGTAGGGCTACCGTAGGCAGCGTCAGCTGGGCGAAGACCGTCTGTGATCGTAAGAGGATCATCACTGTAACGCTGGTTATACTCTCGGATCAACTGATAGACGGCGTTTTTCGTGGTAGGTGTTACCCCTTCAAAGTCGGCGCTGTCGCTAACCGAGAAGGAAGGAACGGATGTATCTTGCGTTACCTGTTCGGAATTTTGTTGCTGATTGCGAACCGAATCAAGAAGGGCCGCTGGGTCAGGAGCGTTATTCCGCTGCTGTTCAAGCGCTTCGCGGCCGCTGCCCATAACATGAGCTGTCCCAGCAAACATGCCGCCCATAGCGGCACCGGCATTAAAGTTACGCTGCATTTCTTCGTCCCAGTTTGCAGGATTCCATTGCGTTTCCTGCCCAAGAGAGCCACGTTTGAAGTTTTCCTGTGATGTTTCTTCCAGGCCTTCCGAACCCATTTCCGCGCCAACCGTAGCTCCTACCTTGGCTTTGTTGCTTTTCATCCAAGCCGGTGCTTTTTCCGCAAGTGCCGCTACCCTGCCAGGAACGATATTACCAAGCGCAGCTCGTCCCGCTTGGGTGAACGGTGCAAATTGGAGCGCATTGCTTGCCGTAAGAAAAGCCAAGTTCTTGGCAAATACCTCGTTGCCTATTTTTTTAGCCTCTTCTTCGCTGCGTCCTTCTTTTAGCGCCTGCTGATAAGCGTCTCCGGCTTCCGTACCACCTTCAAAGGCTGCTGTAGGAATGCCCATACCGGCGAAGGTGCCAATGGTTTGGGCAACCTTTTTTCCGCCAAGAGCGGCGGCAGCGCGCGCGCCAAGCGCAGCGCCGCCAAGGCCCATAGGCATAGTAGCAACAGTGAACGGCAGGGATTGGAGCACATCGGAAGCAACGCCATATTGTCCTAATTGGCTGGCATTGTTTGGGTCAGCAATATTGTCGATCATGCCCTGGCCGTTTTCGGAAACCGTTTGACCGCCAGGAATACCGGCCCACTCCATACCCTTGCCAGTGCCTTGAATGAGATTGCCAAAACCCATAGCAAAATCAGCAGATAGGTTGGCTACATGCTTGCTTGCCGCTTCCGCCGTAGGATTGCTACCGCGCTGGTATTCCATCCCTTCATAGCCGGTAGGAATAGACGGAGTAAGGGCTCCGTCATCTTTTGGGCCAAATTCTTTTAAGAAATCATCTGGACTATACTCTTTTTTTTGAGGAGGGTTCTTAAATTCACTCAAAAAATCATCCGGGCCATAACTCATACCCACTCACCTCTCCTATTCAGGAATCCAGCTCATTGCAATATCAGGATCTAATCCAGAATTAAGTATTGCCTGCTTGTTTGTTTCTACCCATTTTCTAGCTGCATCAGGTCCTTGACTATTAATAATGGCAGACAATGAAGACTGCAACTTAAAGGCACTTCCATTGTCTGCGCTATTTTGGTTTTGTTGCTGCCCTTGCCCTGATCCATAGGCAGAAACAATAGACGAAGCATCTGCAACTTCATCGGGAGTGAACTTCCTGTTGCCCATGGGAACTCCATTGCCTTCCTCGCGAGCATCATACCCAAGAATATATTTTGCTTTTTCAAATCTTGCCTTATCTTCTTTGTTTTGCTGTCGATTGTCATATTGCGTCTTGTACTGCAAGCGTCCATTTGCACCGTCCTGGCGCATTCCCTCTGTCTGTAAGGACGTTTTGTTGTTCATGCCCGTAGTAAGCACATGAGTTTGGTTCGTAGAATCAGTATTTCGCATAGAAACCTGTCCTTTAAAGGCATCACCAGGAGACAGCGAATTTTGCATGGTTTGCGCCGGTCCGTACCCGGTGCCGTTTTGCGGATACATGAGGGTTTGACCGCCAAGATCCTGCGCTTTGTATTCTGGATTGAGGTTCTTCATGTATTCCATAAACGCTTTCGGGTCAATGCCATTTTGCAAGGCCCATTGGGCTACGCTGCCGCCGACAGAGTTTCCGCTATTCTGCAGCGCTGCGGCTATTTGCGCAATCATAGGAGCATTTTGCTTGGCTTTCTGCTGTGCGTCCACAATCCCCAAATACTGCTGCGCCTTTTGCATAGTCTGCGGCGAATATCCTTTTTCCATTAACGCCTTCATGATGTCGGGAGAAGACTGCGCTCGCAACTGCGCAATGCCGCTGACCAACTTCTGCACCTCAGGCGAATACTGCCCGTTTTGATTGATTGCATCAAAGGAAATAGTAGCCGGTTGGTACGATGACTGCTGTTGCGGCGGTTGCAGACCACTTCCTAATCTGGCATTGGCTTGCGATGTGCTTTCGCTAGGAGAACTCAAAGACGAATTAAAAGCATACTGTCCTTGCGTTCCTGCGGGGCCTTTGGTTAGTGATGCATCAAACGCATACTGTTGCTGCCCGCTAGATGGGTTATTACGCATTTGCTCATAACTGGCCGCCGCATCGTCTCCGGCTCCAAAACCGCTCCCAAGACTTGCTCCTAAAAGCTGCCGCACCCGGTCCGCTTGCGCATGAATAGTTTGTTGCTGCTGGTTTACTGCGTCAATGTCCTTTTGATTGGTAAGATTGGCCTTGGAGTCTTCGAGTCCTTGCCATTGCTGTTGCTTGTCAGCAAGAACTTGGCGCGCGTCTTGTCCGGAAAGACCTCCCAAGCCCATCTGTTGCATGATCTGGTTTTGCGCGCTACTTGTATCCGTGCTGTTTACGGATGGATTGAGTGCTTGCGAGATCGTATTAAGAGCATCTTGCTCTTCTTTTTTTTGCTGCTGTTGCTGCATCATTTGGCCCAAAGCCATGCCAAGAGCAGACCACCGGTTATCGGCCGGTACATAAATAGCTCCGCCTCTTCCCAAAATAACGCCTCCTTACAATCCGAAAATACTGCTAATGGCAGAACTTCCGTTTTTAGATCCAGCCCACGAACCAAGGACGCCACCTAATAAGCCGCTACTGCCTTGCTGCACCACCGGCGTGCTCTCCAAACTGTACCGGCGGTTTTGGTCCTGGTTGTAGAAGTCTCGCGCCGCATTGGTACGGTTGGCCAAAATGGTTTGTGCGTCGCTGTTGGCTGCCAGTTGTTGCGCATTGTTGGTATTGGCCGCGCCGGACCATGTGTTGTACAGGCTATTGAGTGTTTGGTTGGCCGCATTATTGGCATTATAGAAACTGTTGGCAATGTTGGTTCCTGTTGTTGCGTTATTACGTGCGTTATCATAGGTGCTGTTAAGAACCGTATTAGACAAGTTTTGCCCGGAAAGGTTCGTTGCCTGGTTTTGACGCAGATTATCTGTTTGGCTGTTCAACGCCGAAAGCCCCTGTGTTTGGGCGTTCAGATTGTTGGTAAACTGATTTTGCGCTAGGCCTGCTTGGTTTTGAATGTTTTGATTGGCTACGTTAGCCTGCTGCCCGTACAAACTGGCCACGGTGTTGAGATTGTTGTTGTAGTTCGTGGCTGCTGTATTGGCTACGCTATCAGCAATGTTCCGGGTGGCCTGATCGGCGCTGGTGCTATCCAATACCCCGGCTTGGGTCAAACTGTTGACCGATTGCCCCAAAGCCCGATTAGCCGCCGTATTGAGCGCCGTTTGGTAGTTGTCGCTAAATGAGGTCGGAAGCTGCCCGTTAATCAAGCCGGACAGCCCCGTATTGGCCGTTTGCTCCATTTGGTTGGATTGACCGGAAATAGCGTTGGCTGCCGTATTGTACGCCGTTGGCGTAGACGCAATATTGCTGCGCAGGGTGTTGTAATCTCCCGTCAGCGCGCCGGACGCCGTATTGAAATTGGAAGTTCCTTGATTCACTGAATCGCGCAGGGCGTCAAAGTTTTGCCGTGTATCTCCCGTAGTATCGGCAAACCCTTGATACAGCCCATTATAGTTACTCCTCATGTCCGCATTGGAGTTTTGGTACTGCTGTGCCAGGCCTTGCGCGTAATTATCAATTTGGTTGCTTGTGCCACCTAGATCCCACATCATGTTTTGATAGCCTTGGTCTGCCTGGTCCCGAAGGGCTCTTGTTTGCGCTATCTCTCCGGTTTGGTTCCGTGCCGCAACAGCATCGTTATACTTGGCTAATTCGTCCCCAGAAATCTCACGCATACCGCTTCCGGTGTTTTGCGTTTCGTAATGACCTCCAGCGCCATTCTCTCCGGTTCCGTCATTAACCCATACCTGCGTTGGTTGACCGCTTGATTGCACATAATAGCGGCCGTTATTTTGAACCAACTGCTCATTGCCGGTAAAACCGTAGCGATTTTGCAGGTAGCTGTCATCCAGAGCGCTGCCGCCGTAAAGCTGACCGGCTAGTTGGTTACGCATGTTTGATTCCTGGCTTGTCTCCGGCATAATCAAGCTACTAGGGTCTGGATAACTCACGCTCGAACTCGATCCAAATAAAGCCTCTGGCATTTACTCAACCTCCCTCTCCATCACATATCCCACTACTTGCGCTCCCAGCATCCGTTCAAATGCCTTATGGCCCCGGTGCATGGAAACGCCCCAAATCTTTTTAAAGCCGTTCAGTTTGGCAAACTCTACCGCTTTAGCACCCCAATACCGGCCATCCCCAACCCACAAAACAAGGTTTAAAACCTCTTTGGTCAAAGGACGCAGGGCTAAAATTCCTCGTTCCGGCTCAAAGATAATGATGTTGGCCGGATCCGGCTGGTACGGGATGGTATGAAACTCGTTATGAACGGCGATCCATTCGTCAAACGTCCGCCGGCCGGGCCGCATTCTCTTTGCCATGCGGGTTCCCTCCTGTCTTTTGCCGCGACAGGCGCAGCACTTCTTCTACGGAAACACCTTCCTTTTCAGCTATGCGACCAAAGAAATATTGATTAGCTTTGTACCGAGCCAAATGCATCTTGCAATGCCAATCGCCACGGATAAAGAGCGAGCCAAACTTGTCCCAAAACGGAACCAAGCACTCACCGCAGCCGCCAGAGGCTTCGCAGTTCGCGCAGTCAGGACTTTGCTTCTTGATGTGGGAAAAGCAGAAAGGAAGCAGTTTATTGCTGTCTACACCGGTATCTACATGCCCTACAGGGTATGGAACATTAGCCGTCTTAAAGCGAAGACATGGAAACAACGCACCGGTATGATCTACGGCCAGCATGGACTTACCGCAGCCGCACCAACCTTCGGAAGTTGTTTTGGGTGTAAGTACAAACGGATCAAACAGGCGGAAGTATTTGTCCTTATATAAGTCTGTTTCCACCATGTAATCCGCGATTTTTAGCAGCTGCTCGTAGTAAAGTAAATCGTCTCCGCCTTCCCATATATCTTCATAGACAGTGTTGATCATAATCACGTCCATCGGCAAAGAAAGAAGGACTTTAGCGCTCTCAAACAAGGAGGGCAAACCGTCTCTGCCGATTGTGCTTTTGGTTAGGCCGCAGGGAGATTGCTTTCTCCAAAAAGGAAATCCCCTCATAACCGCATCAAAACTGTTGCTGCGTGCCAAATCATGCGCCTGTTTGCAACCGTCCAGGGAAAGACCCAGCACGAGCTTACAGCGCAGTTTCATAAGGCGCTGACGCATACTGGGAGTATTAAACAACGTGCCGTTTGTGGTGGCTCCAAAGGAAATATTTTCCCATTTCCCTTTTAGTTCGATTTCGCAGCGCTCCATAGCGTACTCAATCACATCCATATTGAGCAATGGCTCTCCGCCAATGAAGTCCACGCAAAGGAGCTTGCTTATTGGAGTGTATTGGTCCCGCAAAAAAGCCACCGCTTTATCGACGGTGGCTTTAGTCATGTGATATTTTGCTTTCCCCTCTTCGTAGCAATAGGAGCAGCGAAGGTTGCAGTCATCGGTGACGACAAAGGTAAAATTGTCGGCGTAAGGAACTTCCGGTGGTGCTTTATACATAGCGTTCGACTCCTTTGGCGCGATGGATTTCAAAGACCGCTTTTACAAAGTCCTCATAGGTCAAGTCCGGTTCTTTGACAAACATACTTTTGCATTTTGCTAACTCTGGATATTCTTTTACGCCGGTTGCCTGTTCTCCGCTTTCTACGCCGCACCAGACGCAGGGACAATACTGGCAAAACGGGCTGCCTGCAATCACGTAACCACCTGCATGATTTCATCAATGCGCTTTTGATTCTTTTCGAAGCCCTCTTTAAAGAGGATGTTTAGCTCTACCAGTAAAATATCTCTGTCTTCCCCAAATTGCTGCCGATATGCCTCAAGGACATTCATGGTGAGTTTATTTTCCCTTTGCAAACGGTCCATAAGACGAATAAACGCCACCTTAGAATAACCCTTGGTAGCGTGAAGAAGATCGTCTATTTTATTTTCCGGCAGGTTGTTTGAAATTAGGGTTAATTGCATTGCGAAAAACTCTTCTGTTGGCGAGATGGAATGAAGCTCTTTGAGAAGCTCATTTGCATTATCCCCGCTGGTTATGCTTTGCGTAATTTTAACTGTAAGCAAAAATGTTTTTTGATCGTCCATCTTAAACCTCCTCAACCACTAGAAATAGAGCAGTTGTTAAAGCAACCGCCGGTACAATCTTTGCCACAACTGTCACTGCAACTTGCAGTACAACCGCCTGTGCAACTGCCATCACAACCTCCTCCACAACCTCCTTCGCAACCGCCAATACAAGTACCGCTGCATGTGCCAGAACAACCAGAGCAGCTTGTGCAGCTAGAACATCCACCCGTACAGCTTCCGGTACAGCTAGTGCAACCTCCGGTGCAACTCCCAGTGCAACCAACGCAAAGTCCAGAACAACCAGCATTGCAGTCTGAAACGCCGCCTTGCGCCGGATGTGCCTCTAATGCGTTGATCTTGGTCCGAATTTCCGTAGTATGAATCGCTCGAATTGGGGTTTGGCCTGCGGTAATGGTGTTCGTAGGGGTAAAGGGAGCAAAGCCCTGCACCTTACTCCGCATCTCGTTGTAATAAATAGCCCTGGCGCGAACCGGAGAAGCGTCGGTGAAGGATTGGCTACCCATGCCTCGGCGCACCATCTCCGCGTTCAGGGCGTTACGAAGCTCCGTTAAGTGCGTAAGTCGCAGTTTAGTTTGTCCTGGCGTCAGGGTATCAGCCCAGTTTGTCGCCATATTCCCCTCCTAACTACGGTGCATAGGTGGCGTATAGCGGCACCCACGCCCCGCTGAGATAGATTTTGCGCGTATAGGTAGTGGTGTCAAGCCACTCCATACCTTCAACCGGGTTCGTTGGTGCTGTAGCGCTACGAATCAGGCCTCCAATAGGTACAAAGGCGGTACCGGTATCCATATAAAGAATCCGGGTATCAGATGCCAAATAGACGACGCCTGCAGCCGAAGAAACCTTATTGGCGTCCAGGCCCATAGAAAACTTAGTTACGCCGCCGGATAGAACCATGCCGCCGTTTGCCTTTAAAAACAAAACAGTGGTCCATGCAACAGGATTGATAGATGTACACACCTTGAATGCCGCAGGGTTAGTTGACGTGTCAATCCACCGCTCGTTTAACACAGGACTGTCCGGTGCAGATATAGAGCGACAATCAACGTTTAGCGTGTTGATGTACCCTAAAAGCACATCCAATTCGTCTTCGTGAAGAGAAAACCCCTCTCCTACTTTTGTACCCCCAGGAACAAGATTCAACGTATTAACGCGGCTAAATGTTGTCATGAAAACCCCTCCATAGAAAAACAAGCACAGATCCGCTGATTATGCGGAACTGTGCTTGTTTTTACAACTAAAGCAAAATTGCTTCTAAATCTGCAAGTGTTTCTGCTGCATCTACTAAATTGTATAATCCGCGCAATGACATTCTACGACCCTTTATCGGTTCGTATTCTTCCGCGGTAATTTCACCATCTACAAACTTTAGGCATTTGTAGTCTAGGCTTGACAATTCAGAGAGAATCAATGATTTTTTGATTCTCTTTTCTTGTTCAAGCAAATACTTCTCGTCGCTTGATAAGTCAACCCATTCATAAAGAGGATTTCCATCCACATCAGAAGCTCCCCACGGTCCTCCAAAAGCAATCGGTTCGCTAGAGTACGTTGCAATTTCTCCTGTGCTTTTGTTCACTAACTTATACATACAATCACTCCTTTTTATAACTCTGCATCAACGGTATAGTGATAAGCAAGATATACGTCGCCTGTCATTGTATTGTTAATCGAAGCCGATGCTCTATAGTCGCCAACATCAATGGCCAACCCGGACATTTCCGCCCCTGTAGTTTTTTCTCGAATAATGCCAGAATTTCCAGTAATAGGAGAGTACAGATTGATTGTCGGAGTAGTCCGTTTTTGCACCTTGTAGTAAATATGATTTTGATGGAACACGGCATTGCCAGAAGCATACCAGTTAACCTGGCCAGTATTTGTTACCTTACAAGGAACATCTAGTAGATTGTACGACTTTTCGTAATATCTCTGGCACAACATTAATTCTAGCGCATGGTGACGGAACTCGAAATCAGTCGCTGACGCCCCTTCTTCTAATTGAACCAGCGCAAAATCAACCTGAAGATTGCTATAATCATTTGGAAGTTGAAAATAAACTTCCAAATAACTATTAATCGAATTAATTGTTTTATCGGCAACAGAAGGGATGTCAAACGTAAAGGCATATTTCTTGAATCCTGACGTTAACGCGAGAGTTTTAAGCGTTCCTAACACATCAGAACTTCCTCCCGTCCCAAAGCATTGCCTAAAGTTAACACTCATCGGCGTGCCATCAGCAGATGCCTGTGCATAGAACGAAAAAGTGGCTTTTTTGCCAGCTAACGTACGTACACTTTCAATTCTTTGAGATATAATGCGACCACTAGTATTATTTCCATTAGTTAATTGCTTCCATCGCAAACAATACTTTGGAGATCCAGGAAGAGTTTCGGGAAGCAAGCCAATTTTGCTTACCGTTGCTACACCGCCTTCGCTGGTAGCAGCAACAAGCCAGCGATCAGCAGAATAAGCAAACGAAGTAGAAGGAGAACCAACGTGATGTGTCGTTGAATTGGACATGTTCATGGTCATTCCAGTTTCAGATGTTGTGACTTCGTCCTCAGGGTAAAGACGTGCTCCAGCCAAGTGAGAAACTGCTGTACTTCCAGAGACCCCCCTTGTGACAGTTAGCGTTACTCCACTTTTGCCAGTTACCGTCATAATCTCACTATCCACTTTGATGTTAAACGGAGGCGTATCAAACGATATGTCGGAAAGTAATGTTAATGTTGTTTGAACGCTTGTCATATCACTGGCAATAGCGCTTGTCGCCGAATACTCTATCGTATAACTTGTCGGACTAGGAACACTAGTGATAGCGCGAAGACGATTGTAATTAGTTCCTCCAAAACCATAATGCTGTACGGCCGTACCAACTGTTAAATCATGCGGAATGGAAGTGGTGACGGTAATTACACCATTAGATCGGCTCCTGGTTGCCACCGGAATTTTACGACTAACACGTTGCCAATACGAAAAATCGCCATTAATAAGTTTATTTTTTAGGCCCTGCATCGGAGCAGAGACTGGGATGCCTCCAGAGGTAGCACCGTCACCGACAAACAGATTTTTCGTATCTGTCGTCCAAACAAACTCGCCACTATCAAAAACAACACCTACGCGCTCTGACTCTTTTCCTCTGCGGGCCAAAAGTTTATAACTCATTTACACAATCCTCCTTTTTTTAAAAAAACAGCATTAAAATATTGTCCCTCCATCGATAGTTGCTAAAAACACAGGATCTGTAGCTCCAAACTGCAAATAACGCCACAATCCACCTCCGTATACATACAGCCGACTTGCCGGAGTGGTTGCGTTCGTATTATTCACAAGACGGATATCGGTCTCAACTCCACTGTCGGACAAAGATGGCGGTGTATAACCACTAAAACTAGAGCCGTAATCTCCGACATCAACACCAACAATGCCATCAATCACCATATTAGGAGTAGCCAGTTTGGAATTTTGAGCAAAAGCATTTGGTTTCATAAATTCCCTCCTTTTTTTTACAAAAAAGGAACAATCAAACGATTGTTCCACCGTCTATTGTAGAACCATCAATTGGTTTAGCTTGTAAAAGAACCCACCCTTTGTTGGTGTCGTCTCTTCGTTTCAGTACAACATCGTCAACCCAAACTTCCTTGGCAATCGCGTCACTTGGAGCTGTTCCAGTATTGCGGAGAGTGCGCATGGCGTTTAATTTCCCATATAGCAACTGAACCTCTGCATAGAGCTTTACAATTCCATCTTTTACCCGGTTTGTGCTGGTTGTGATTGTATTTTGAACGCTCCAATTAGCCATTAATCCACCTCCGCATACTCAATTAAAAGACCGCGCATCCCAAACCCACCGGAAGTGAATTGGATGTGCGGCTCAATGTAGTCCACTATGAAATTGGTTTGGTCAATGTTGTCGAATTGGTCCAGGTCGCCAGAGTCGATAAACTCGGTAGCCATATCAATGATCTCCGTCGCCTGGTCAATGGTAAGTCCGGCAATAGAGGCGTTTATCGGCATGGAATAGTGGCCGATAGAGACGCTTCCTTGGCCGCTAGTACCCTGTTGCGGAACATACTTGACGCGTTTTACCAACATCTGGCCATAGGATGTGTAGCGCTTGGGAATCACATCGGCCACAATGTCGAAGGATTGTACAACATCTTGGGCGCTGCTGACAATATCGTCCGTCTCATTGGGTCCGCCGATAATGGCCCAATCCCCCTCTTCGCGGGTTACGTCCGGACTGAGCTTATACAGCTTATAGCCAATCGCAAAATAGCTGTTGGTGCCGTCCGTTGTGGCCGCTTCGGCTTGGTAGGCCATGAGTTTGCGCCTGGTAAATGCCATGTTGGGATTAGCGTAATGCATGATCCACAAATAATAGTCATTGGCGCATTTGCACCAGAGCTGGTTTTTATGCGGCATCAGCCACAGACGCGCCGCCGCACGGTCTACGTTGAGCTTGCTGTTTACCGCAGCGCCAGGAGGCGTCTGTTGAATATCGCCGTATTCTACCACCGTATGCAGCGCCATAAGGCCCTGCGTGCTCATAAAGTACAGCTCATTATTGACCGGAAGCACGCAGTATTTATTGGCGGCATCAAAGGTAAAATTGAGCGGTTGGCAGGTCCAATCCGGGTAATATCCGCTGATGTGGTAGATAGCGTTTTTTGTTCGAGAAGAATTGCTCTTAAAGACAATAATGTCCTTGGATAGCAGGCCGATTGCCGTAATATCGCAATCGTCAGCCCGGTTCACGCCCAGGCGCAGCGCGTTCATCTCGTTGGTGTCGAACTGCCAGTTAGAGGCGTTGCGAATACCCGAAAAGTACAGGTAATCGTCTCCTACCCTGGCAATAACCAGGCGGCCATTCTGCTCGAAAACAATATCTGCCGTCAGATCAAAAGATTTTCTTGCCCAAATCGCCGTGCCATCGGTTGTTGTGGCTCCCCATGCGGGAGCGGTGCTGCCGGATGTGCCGCCGGTGGTGCATTCGTAATAAACCGAAGGGTCTGAGGCGTTAATGATGCAGGTTCCGGCCGTATACGCATGATTGTTTTGCCACGCCGTATAGGTATAGACCTGCGCCACATTGCTCAACGCTGTCCCGTCATACTGCTGTAGCACACCGCCGGAAGCAATGTATATTTTGCCGTTGTAGCTGCACCAATAGGGCACTGTGCCGTTTAATTGTCCGACCAAGGTTGTTGCCCTTGTCGCCGCATCTGCAACGTACAGAGTGCCATTGGCGTCGCAGGCTAGAATCTTGCCGAATATGGCCGCATAAAATAGATGCTTGGCCACAAAAGGCATGTCAATCACAACGTCAAAGCCGTCCACTAGCTTCAGCGCGCCGGAAACGTTGTCATACTCGACGTTGATCGCCTGCTGCAACTGGTTATCGGCAATGCTGTCCGGATCTTTTGAGTGGCACTCTCCGCCGGACAGATCAAAGATGTTGAGCTTGCGCATTTGGTCAACGTCATGCTTGGATATTCTACGTCTAGGCATATGCGCTCTCCAAAAGGGAGGCTATCTCCGACATCAGCCCTTTATCTTGGTCAATTTGGTACTCGTTGCGGTTCAATGCGTAAATAGCCGCAGCGCGGGAAATCACAGGCATATACCAATCCGGCAGCGGCATAGTGTCATTCATAGCCGCAATATAGGGCAGCTTTTTCCAGTACCGCGCCGAGACTGTGGCAGAGCCGTCATCAATCACAAAAAGGCCCCCATTGACATGTACCGGCACAACTCCGACAGGGCCGAGAAAGTCATCCGGCACCGCCATGCCGCCGGAAATGGTAATGTCAGCTGCCATGAAAGGGTCTTTGGCTTTTACCAGCAGCAGATTCACCTCTTGAATGGCTGCATTGGTGAACTGGATCAACTCCAAGTCCGTATAGCCTACGTTTTGTACGTCCTTTACTTCGCGGCGCAGCTGCACCAGAAAGTCAGTCACGATCAAATCCAGTCACCTCCTACACGCTGAACGGCATAGGCCGGACAGTCCGCGAGTATTTGCGCTTCGAGGCTAGGTCAATCACCGTCTGCGATACCGTAGAGAGCATACCGTCCTGGCCGCCGTTCATCTGTGAGACAACCATCTTACGCAACAGGTCGTAAAACGGCGCAGGCAGATCAATACTATCGGCTGCTGCGGCAACGTCCGGCAGGTTGCGCTTATAAGCCAGCGTCACCGTCTCGCACGTCGCATAGAGTTTGTTGCCGCTGATGCGGTAGCCGCTCTGGTCTAGCTTCTGCGTTCTTGGGTACGGCGTGAGCGGGTTCTCGCTAGGATCCAAGGTCGCAATAATATTTTGGTAGTCATCCGGCAGTGCAGCACAGCCGTCAAGCAAGGTTAAGGTTGCCTCTGCCTCTGCCAAGTCGCTATCCATGTTGCAAAGCTCCATACTAACCACATGCAAAGCATGGTTCAAGGATCGTGTAATGTCGTAGTCAGAGTACATTAGGCGTTTCTGGTCTCCCAAGTCCAAGCGAATTGCATACACCAGGGCACCCACATTAATCAAAAACACCACCTCCACAAAAGCAAAAACAAATTCAGACGTTCTTCGCCACCTGGAATTGCGGGAACAAGCGCAGGAATTTACGGAAATACTTCATGTACTCCGCCTCGTTTCCCGCTAACCGCGCGCGCCGGGCCTCCACCAACCATGGATTTTCATTCCATAGCCAGTGTGGAATGCAAGCAATGCATTGCATACTCTTGCCTGCGGTGCGGCCGTCGTTCATCTCCCGCATTTCTTTGGCTAGCCGCAGCGACGGACGAAGGTCCATGCGGTTGGTCAGGGTGATTTTTCCTGTTTTTCGGTCAATGTTTAGCTCTCGGGCCAGTATAGACACTCTCTCACCACCTCAAAAAGAAAGGGCCAGCCAGAGAGCCAGCCCTAAAAATCAGCTACGAACCGATTTGACATTCACACAAGCGGCATTGGCCAGCGGCGCCCGGTTGACGAGAGTCAGCCAGCTTTCAATGACGCGCTCTTCATAGGTGCCTTTCTTAGCCGGTTCAATCTCATGGGTACGATCAAACCAGCGCAGCTCCCAATACTGCCAATCGAAAATGTCAATGCGGGTGTTGGACTGCAGGCGGTGCGCCGTCAGATCCAAATTACCAAAGTCGGAGTTGTAGGTGTTGACTACTTCGGTCAGCTCCTTCTCCTTCTGGCTGCGGGTTTTTTGCGTGCCTGCCGTAAAGCCGCTGAACCGGCGCTTGTTGCGTCCGGAGAGAATGGCCTCGGTAGGTTTGCCGCCGCGATACCACGCATACTGCATAGCCTGGTTGATGTCATCTTCCGTATAGGCCGCATTACCGCAGTCAACGATGTTATCCAGGCAAACATAGTGCGTGCCGGAACCGGCGGCGGTAATATTCACCACATTGGTGTTGCGAATGGCGTCTTCCAGCGTCGGATGCACCGTAAAGGTGGTAGCGCTGAGGACATGCACATAGTACATTTCGTCCGCAACTAGGCCGGTAGGCAGCGTACCGGTGGAATAAAAGGTTACAAACTCGCCGGTTTGGTAGTTATGGGCAGAGCCGGAGGTCAAAATTTCGGTATCAGTAGCCGCCGTTACGGTCAGCTTGCAGCGGTCCAGGAAGTATTGAACGCCACCCATTACGCCAGGATTCGATGCATCTCCAATCGAAGTCTGCGCAGATTTCATGATAGCGTATTCAATGTCCGCCGAATGCTCCAAGAACATTTTGTCGGATTGGTAGCCAATTTCGGAATCGACTACATACTTTTTACGCTTTTCCTGTGCATCCGTCACAAACACGGAGTTCATGAAATGCTGGCAGTTGTTGGTGTGGCGCTTCCGGGCTGCCGCCTCAACGCTGGTGAAGTCCACTTTTTCCAGGTGTTTGTTATCCTGCGGCGGGCGCAGCGCGTCGCTCAGCCAGTTTACCGTCAGATCCGTGGCCGGTTCGCCCTCGTTGATTTTACCCAGGAGGTAATTGCTCTCCGGGTCGATGTTGGTAATGATGTTCACCATGTCCTCAACGCTACCCTCAGCGGTATAGGTGTAGGACTGCGAAGTAGGGTCTGCAAAAAGCTGCATGTTAAATTCCATTTAGATTCCTCACTTTCGTCGTTTACTGTACATTTCTTGGAACACAGCGGCCCGTTGGGCCTTGTTCATGTTGCGCAAATTGCGCATATCGAATGGTTCCTGCTTTTGCGTCGCCCCTTGGCCGGTTGAAATGGTCGGAGGCGGCGTAGGAATTTGCTTGGGTGTCGTAGTTACTCCCGCATTGGCCGCATAGATTTCCGCGCGAACCTTGGTGTAGTAGGCTTCGAGCGTGTCAACGTCCTCCTGTGTCCCTTGCCGGGCGCGTAACCGCTGGATGGCTGCATCAATCGCTTGGCCTTCGCGTAGCGGATAGTCCTGGTAGCGGGTTTCCATGGCGTTCACAATCTCCTGGAACTTCGGATCTTGCTTCTTTTCAATGGCGTTTTGCCGCAGCTGTACTTCTAAAGCCGCCTGCTGCCGTTGCTGTTCCTCCACTTGACGTTGCTGCTCTAACTGCTGCGCGGCCAGTTGGTCGGCCTCTTTGATAACCAAGTTGGTCTGCATGGTCAGCGCCACGTTATAGCGCGTCATGAGTTCGCCGTCAGCAAGACCGTCCGAGATTTCCTGCAGTTGGTCCGCCGTAAAGCCGCGTGAAGCACGATCCCTGGCAACGTTGGCAACCATATCCATAATCTGTTCCTGCGTCATTTGAGCAGGATTGGCCTGTAGAGGCTGCATTTGCGGTGCTTGTGGATTTGTCTGCATCGGAACTTCCGGCGCGTTAGGATGCATTTGCGGCGGTACAGGTGGCTGTTGCTGCTGGAGGTGCAAGGTTTGGAGAGCACGCTCTTTGTCCTTAATAGCCTGCGTTTTGCGGGTGTAGTCGGCTTGCATGGATTTGTAGAACGGCTGCAGCTCAGGAGGAATCCGGTTCGGGTCCAGCTTTTCAATGCCTAATTCCTTGACCTCTTCCGGCGTATAGGGTTGCTGCGCTTGCGGCGCGGTCCCTTCTGGCGCGGTAGGAGGTTGGGTTTCTGGCTGCTGTGGCGCCGGTTTCGCCTGCTGTTTGCGCAGGTCGATAACATGGCGGCGGCCCTTGTCGTCCACTTCGAGACGATATGCCGGTTCCGACTTGACCTCTTCTGTGCTTTCCGGTGGTTGCGGCGCTGTCACTGTAGCCTCCGGCGGTGCAGTAGGCTCGACAGGCGCGGCGGTAACCGGTTCAGCGGCAGCGGGTGTCGGTGCGGTTGGTTCCTCAGCAAAGTGCTGCAGGTTAAACGTCCATGTATCCATTGATAATCGCTCCTTTAGGGCTGCTCTAGGCTTGGCCCGTAATATGTGACGGTTGCTCTATGGCTTGTCCGTCTCCCGGCAGTTTAATGACTTGACAGGCGTGGTCGGGGCATAAAAAAACAGCCCTACGGCTGCTCGTATGTCATTGCAAATACGTCTGGTTTGCAGGGGTAAAACTCGCCCTTGACGCCCTTGATAATGTAATCGCCTACGTTTGCGGCAAGATCACCTTCCAGTGTCGAAACAATCAACTTCGGCTCGCCGGTGCTGTACGACACTCGAACCGGATCAAGACCGGCTGCGCTAAGCGCCTCCAAGCACTCAACCGAATCGTCGAAGACCATGGCTTCAATCACGACGGGCTTTTTGCGGTACTGCTTCACCTCATTCCGACCATGTTCCCATGGCCGACCACCTCCTTCTCTATTTGCAGCTTTTTTTCTTCTGGTTGCACTTTCTCGCCATTACGCTGCCAGTTTTCTGCGCAGCTGTTTTTCTAGCCATTGCAGAACCTCCTTCACTCCTTCTCAAGCGACGCTTTCGCCATGATCCCTTTACCAACTTGCTCCGCCATACGGACAGCAAACGATTCTGCCGCCTGTAGGCGGTACTTCGCGCCCCATAGTTGCTCATTGCTGGTGGCGTTTTTAATGTCCGTCACGGCCGCATTACGCTCGTTATCCAGCCATTCCCGGACTTCCTCCTGCAAGATTTGGCATAACTCCCCCTGGTCCACCTGGCGGCGTAGCTGGATTTGCCGGGCCTTGGCCTTGTTGTCCAATCGGAACACCTCCCATCGGTTGCATAGGTTGCGCCGGTGCCATAGGTTGTTGCTGTTGCATCACAACCATGTACTGCTTGATTGCCTGCTGTATGGCCGCATCTGCTACTTCCTGTGGTATAAAACCAGCTCTCGCAGCCATAGCCATTTGGATGAAGAACGGCGCGTCTTTCCATGTGATATTGCCATTAGGCTGCTGTTTGACTTGCTCCAACGTCAATTCCTGCTGGAATTTCTGCTGTTCCGCCTGTAGCTGCTGCTGCATAGCCTGCTGTTGCTGCTGTGCTTTCTGCTGCTGCACCTCCTGCGGGTCTGTTAGCAGGTCTTTGGTGTTCTTCATGCCCATGGTCTCGAAGAGTTCCTGCGCCAGTTTGTACCAATTCTCCGGCGTGGTAATACCAATCTGCGTTAGCGTAGGCATGATCGACGCCATGAGCTGTTGCAGCATTTGGATCTTCATTTCGTTCGTGCCAGCACCATTGCCGACATTGACGATAAGATCAAAGTCTCCCTGTATTTCGTGCATTTCCGGGCTTACATCTTGGTTTAAGAGGCGAATCAACTGCTCCCGGTCCATGTACTTTTGATTAAGAGAGATCAAAAAACGGATAATTGGCAGCCAAGTTGTCTCGGCAAAGGTCCGCGCAATCAGCAACATACGCTTGTTAGCTGCGCCCATGATAGCCGATATGCCGCTGGCGGTTTTGTTTAAGGACGAGGCATCCAACCCTTGATTGTAGCGGGTTACGCCGGTACGGCTTTCCACTTCGCCCTGCACCACTTCGAGCAAGTTGAACGTCGCCGGAGACAGCTGGTTTACAGCTACCGGGAATACGGCAGCTCGCGGATCGCCATTGTTGACGGGAATGTAGTTCTCCCCAGCCAGCACAGCGTTTATATCCACCTTAGCCACGTCGATAAAGGTTTGCGGGTCATTGTTCTTGGCTACATTGATGATGATTTGCCGCATGAGCGCCGTCTTGAGGTCTTGAAGCTGCTCAATTAGCTCTGGTACTGAATCATCCCCCACAATCCGATGCGGGTCTACCAGCGGCGAGAAGAGGAAGAACGGCGGTATCTCATAATCGTTGAGCTGCACACGCAAAGGCACGTCGCCTACGGCCCATAAAACCACATTTTCAAGGATGCCGTCGCCGTTGTAGTCGCAGGTCATATAGGCCTCATACAGCTCGATTTGCCGCAGCGCCTTGTCATCCTTGTACTGATTGCCATAACGCCGCAAGGATGGGTTGTTGCGCAGCTCTAACTCGGTATAGCGCACATTTCCGGCCTTCTCCAAGGCCTCTTCGACGTTTTGGAAGATACCGTCTTGCTCTTTCTTAGCCAGATAGTCGCCGTTTACAATAGCCCGATGCGCCACAAAGCGGCACTCAGAGAGCTTTTTACCCTCGGACGTGAAGCGCAGTTCCGACGGTGAGAGGTTTTCCAGTACCGGCTGATTCTTTTTGAGCTTGATTTTGTCGAAATGTAAGCTGAAAAGGTCGCCTTCCGGCGTCAGCGGTTGAATTTCCTGCAGTTCAATCTGCCCAGCGGCCTCGACAGCAATGAGTTCCAGCAGTTTTTGCTGGTCTGCCAGCACGGCAAAGGGAATGCGGCTCTTTTCCTGCTTCCAGTACACTTTTGCCGCGCCCATATTGTTGCGCAGGCCCTCGTTAAGAATGCCGTACAGGAACATAAACAGGCTGTTCTTGCGCTCTACTTGGTACTGGATAACGGTCTGCTGTCGCTTAGCCGGTTCATCGTCCTCGCCCATCACACCCTGTATATCTACCGGCGCTTGCGTGCCGCAGAACACATCCATGAGGCTTGGCATGATCCAGTTGACTGTACTCTTAACGTCCTGGCTGCACCATTCGGACAGTTCGGAGAGCTTCGGGAACTTATCCCGGAAATGCTCCTTCTTGGCGTCCACAATGGCTTGCCTCTTAATGAGCTTTGGCTCAATGTCGGTCTTGTAGAAGCGGTTGGCCTCGTCGCGGTCCTTTTTAAACTGCCGCATGATAACATCCAACTGTTCCGGCGGCAGCTCGTCCAGGCTAATCTGCGGCGTCTGCTCGTCTTGCTGATGATCGTCCGGGTTAGCCATGCCCTGTTGCGGCGGTCCTCCTTGTTGTGGAGGCGGCCCCGGAGGCTGTTGCAGTTGTCCTTGTGCCGGTTGCGGCGGCACAGGCGGCCCTCCTGGCTGCATAGGAGGTGCTTGCGGTAACTGCTGCGTCATTTGCCCCGGCGCTTGCGGCACCATACCTTGCGTACGCTGCAGCATCATCTGCTGCTCCGGCGTCATCGGCGGATGATTACTGAGCATACTCTGCAATCCTTACCTCAGCGCTGGATGCAGCCACCACATAGAGCGCCACGCCCTCGCCAGGAGCGATATTAAAGCGCTTACTGCCCTTAGCGGGGATGCCTAAGCCGGTGTCCACCGTAACGTCAGCCGGTCCCACATACACATCCCCGGCACTGGCATTATAAACGTCAATCATGTGGCGGCCACGCAGCGGCGTAGCAGCGGAAGCCAGCAGTACCGGCGTAGTTGTCGCCGTGATTTTGGCCGTCCGCATAGTAGTGAATTGGTCATTGTGCGTCATTATCTTGCCTCCCTTACATACTGCCCCACTTGCGGGGTTTTTGTTTGCCTGTCACCGTTTCTGCGCGGTCAAGCAGCCAGCGGTTCGTATAGAGTCCATAGCGTTCCGCGTCCTTAGCATGGTCCTTTTGCTTCAGCGGCTTATCTTGGCCAAGCTCCTGCGCTTTTTGGTCCCACACATACGTTGCATTCTCTTTGATGGTGTTGCTGCAGGAGTCATGCACAGCGTATTGCTCTTGCTGCAGCAGGCTTGCCACCCAGCGAATACCATCCAACACACTATTCTCGGCCTCGATGACCATAAAGCCATCTTTGCGTAATTGGGCAATAAAAGAGGCCGCAGAAGGGTCAACGATAACCGTCTTCCTTTTGCCGCCTGTAAAATGTTGCAAGTCCTTGGAATACTCAGCATCCGTCTTTTGTATGCCTGTCTCGCGGCTACTGTAGTAGTATTCCCTTGCCGTATAGTATTTTTTATCCTGCTGACTAAAGCCTTGGTGCAGAAACGCCGTAGGGTTCCCGGTGCCGTAGTCAATCGTGATCCACTCATTATCGAGTTTTGGAACCTCTCTGACTACGTGCTTTGATTCATCCCACATGTCGTAGATAACCCCCTCCGCCAACACCCACAGGCCTAGTATCATGCGCTTGTACCACAAACCAGAGTACAGGCGCTTGTATCTCTCTTTAATCTCTTCTGACAGGCTTAAATTGTCATCAAGAGTAAAATGCAGGTGCAGTATGCGCTTTTCCTTAGCCTGGTCGATGTAGTCGGTCTTAATAAAGTGATATGGACTCTCCGGATTGCAGTTCATCCATATCTTAGATCCGGCCACGGAGCAACGCGCAATCATCTGCTCTACAAAGGACTGCGGAAACAGCGCTACTTCATCGGCCAGCGCCCCGGCAGCGGTTAAGCCCTGCAGTACATCCTGGCTTGCCTCGTTGTTAGCCCCGAAGCAATAGTAGATGTTGCTGCCGATCTGTACGAAATGCTCACTGCGATTATAGCGGTACGGTATTCCCTTTGCCGCAAGAATCTGGAACATCGGGCGCAGTATATTACGCTTTAGCGCTCCTACAGACTTAGAAGCAATAATAAAAGCCTGATTCTCGAAAGAATCAAGCGACCACATAAGGAAACTATCAATCATTGCAACAGTCTTGCCAGAGCGCACAGAACCATCAGCAATAATCATGTCATATTCTGCGTACGGGCTACCTTCTACCCACCATGTAAGCAGTTTCTTTTGTTTGTTAGAGAAGGGAAGGAACTTGAACGCCGCTTCACTCTTCATCGTTCCAAACCTCACTCACGGTGCCTTTAAGGGCATCCACATAAGGCTTGACACTTTGTTTCTCTGGCGGCTTATCCTTGTTCTCGGCAACCTCTATTTTCCGTTTTTCCAGATCCAACCTCTGCTTATCAAACCACTGCTTGTGCTTGTTTTGCGGGTTCATATTAAAGTAATCAGCCAGCCAACTAAGCGCCTTTTGCCGGTCTTCAAGTTTGACCTTCATCCCAGACTTGCCAACGCTGATTTCACATATCAAACCGCCGTCCACTTGCTCGTGACTCTTGAAGTTCATGTAGTTGCGCCTTGTTGTCGCCATGCTGCCATCGTCAAGCATGATCTGCTGACCATCAGCACCATAAACAGGAACGTCTTCTGTCCCAAACTCGGTAAAATCTGTCATATCGGCAAAGGCTATGCGCATGTAGCGCTCGACTATATCGTCGGCCGACAGAATGAGTGCTTGGTTCTGTATTCCTTTAAGCCGTTCTATTTCGGAACGAATGTAAGGTTTTGTAAGGTTCTCGTACCCTATAACTCTCGCTGTGTTCGGAGAATACCCAGCCTTAATTGCTGCTTGCGTTGCATTGCGGTTATTAACGAAGAACCTGCAGAATAACTGCTCTCTCTCTGTTAGCTCCTCGTTCTCCGGTGCAGTAAAAACAGCTTTAACTGCCGTCTTAACTTGTTTTGGTACGTTCCCTTTCAACTTTTCGTCCCACTTGTCGGTGTTTTTCCACTTCCTTACCTTCACATCGGAGACGCCAAGCTCTTCTGCAATATCCTTTAGTGGCTTTTTTCCGGAACTACTTCGCCATATTTCGTATGCTTTGTCTCTTTCTGGACTCCTGGCTCTTGGCATCTACAATATCACCACCTCCGAGGATAAATAAAAAAAAAATCACCAACTTGCATGATGACTCTTTACCAACGCTTTAAGCGTATCCCTTTGCCCTTGCAGCTGCTCAAGCCAGTCAACGGCCTTAGTCTCCATTGCCTTGGCCAACAGCCACGCCTGCTTTGCTATCTTTACATCGGCGTCAGCGTTGGCATAAGCATTGATAAGCGTTTGGTGCGCCGGTTTAAGACTATGCTTCTCAATCGCCACAATCTTGGCCGTAGACAAAAGATCATCATACGCAGCGCGTGCATTGGCTCTTTCCACCTTGTACTGCGTTACCTTCCGCGCCGTCTCCGCTATCTTGTTCTCTACCAGCGCCAATAATTGCTGATGTGTTTGCAGTCCTCCGTCTTCCGGTATGTACAGATCGTCTTCGTCACTCATGCCGTCTTCCTCCCCTGCGTAGTTCATTTCCACACCTCCGGGTATAGCCCCCGTAAATAGTCCTCACAGGCTTTCTTTACCGCCTGACTTCCTTTTCCAAAATGCCTCTCTTGGTGGTGCTCCCAGCAAAGCAGACAGCCCTTTTCTGGCACGTCCTCTTTGCTTGCACCGCAGCACTCGTGATGCCATTTCTCGGCAATAGGTACATACTTACCACAGCCAGGCACAACGCAAGCATAATCATCACGCTCATGAACAAACTCGTTTAACGCTCTTATGCCGCGTCCTTGCAGCCGGACGCGCTTTTTCTTCTGCAAGTTCAAAATCCCCACCACGCTTTTCTGTATCCTTGCGGCACAGGGTCTTCCCTTATCTCCCCTGGCCTCATGCAATCAATAGCGGTAATGCCGCGCTTGCATCCGTCAATATTGATCTTTCTGTCGTTGCAGCGGCCCTTTTGCCGCTCTAAACAATCTCTGCATTGTATATACGGCAATTAGGCCACCTCCTAAAAATAATTTGAAAAAATATTATTAAATCATGTTGACGCCTTTGACTTGATATGATATTATTAAATCAAGATAAAGGTTAACAACGAAAGGGGAACGACAAAATGGATTTAACAAACAAACAACAAGAATCCCTCGTCAACTACCTAAAGGCAAAAAGAGAGTTTAACCGTCACGTCGACGCAGCTAAAATCGGCTGGAGCAGCAAAATGCTTAAAGCGGTAAAAGACGCAGCCAAAGAACTGAAAAATCACTTTAGCGAAGAAGAATACGATTTTTTGACAAGCGCAGCTTATTTCCCGGAACTGGAAAATCATTTTTTAGGAGGTAAATAAAATGACTACAAACAAATGGGGCGGCAAAAGAACTGGATCGGGTCGCAAAAAAGAACTATCTAAAGATGCTCGTGTACGCTCGATCACCGTTACCGACGATGAATTTGGAAAAGTGAAAGAGTATATCGCCCAACTCAGGATTTTCGATTACGCTTACGGCGTACCAGGCGATTGCCGGTTTGTCAAGGTTACTGGCGAGGATGGAATCTTTTACGACTTGGTTAAATCCACAGACTCCAAAAAGCACATCGAGGCCCTTGCGTCCGAAGGATACACAGCAACTACAGTCAGCAAGACAACCGTACCGGCTTGTAGGTTTAGGGATTTTACAGACGGATTGCAAAAATACCGTGATGCATCAATTAAAAATGGTACAGAATTTTACTTCTAACTCTCAGCCCTCCTAGCGAGGGCTATTTTTTTGCAATAAAAAAGGAGCGCCGCATTGGCACTCCCTATTAACTCATGCTCTCATATTACATTGTAAAAAGGCTAATTTGGGGCAACCCTAAATTATTTTTAATTCGTTCTGAAATTCATGACCTTTTTAAAATTACCATTAGCGTCATAAACAACAATTAGACAAGGAACATTAGCGTTTCCAATTCTATAAATACAAACTCTCTGCCCGTTCTTATCTGCCATTTCACTGACAATGCTTAATTCTCTTTCCGCGGTGATATTGCTTGCCGCTTGTACTCTATCTCCCTTGTCAGAAGAACATCCAAGAAACAATGCCGCTGCAAAAACAACCAGTAAAACAGTTTTAAACTTTTCCATCACAGTATCCCCCTCCTAATCGCTACCCTTACCGCTACCTCAATAATGTCATTCCACCAGTTCTGCATCGTCTTTTTCGACGGTACAAACGCCTTGCCGTATTGCCGCTCATGCCAATCTGCATATCTCGCTTGCACGTAATCAACCCACCCCGGGCGCCCGACTTCCCCTGTATTGATATTCTCCGCAAATCTGCGCATCTCAATAAAAGCCTTTTTCTTTTCGCCAAAGATCGCCTCCGTATCCTCCACTGTCATTATCCACATCTTCTGCCGCTCTAGCTCAGCTAAAGACAGCGCCCTCTGCTCTGTAGGATTGCTTGTACCGCTCCCATGTGGCATACCTGTATTAACTGTAGCAGATAACTCCGTATAAGATTCCTGCGCGTCTATGTAATCCCTGCGCCTGTCATGGTAGTTTAACAGCCAATCAGCCGCAATCCGGTCTTGTCTCTTAAAATCTACCGCTGCTAACATCTCGCCACCTCCAAATCATATAAAGCCAAATAGGGAGGTCTAAGCCTCCCTTTGTTTATGCCTGTTCTGCTCTTTTTTTAAGTAGTTGGTCAAGCAGCGTTTGCTCACTCTCATTCGTGTTCATCTGCTCCACAGCCTCAACCTGTTCCCGATGCCGCATACCTAACAGCCCATAGCCTGCAATATCAGCCCAAGCGTCCTCACCGCCCTCGCCATTACCTCGAGTTAGCCTGCACAGCTTGTCGATGATACGCACAATCAATAGCATATCGCCCAACTTATCCACCGACACACCTTGCGGAAACAACTCTAGCATCACCTTATGGCTTGCGCTCACAGCATCGCCGTACTGCGCTTGCTTGCTATCTACAAGAGCGCCTATTTGCTGGCCTCGTTGCTCAAAGATCATTGCTTCGCCTCCGCATGATAACCCCTCAACGCATTTTTCCGATCCACCTTATTCCTGATCCGGTTCCGTTCTGACTCGCTCTGATAGCCGATGATATACAACAGCGTCTCGCACGCTACCTGCACATCGACCAGTTCTTCCCCAGCACGCTCATAATCGCCCTTGAGCAGCTCTTTGACCACTTCCCACACCTCGCATAGTATGTGGAGGATTTGACGCGGCAGGGAGTTATTGGCGTAGGCTAAGCATGGTTTCATTTGCTGGCCTCCAAATCAACAGGCATCCCTTGCCTTAGCATTGGACCAAATTTTTCTTTATCTTTGGAGTTCCCTTCCTTATCATCAGAGTTCGCGCCGTTATCTTTGGAGTTTGCTTTCTGCCGAAATTCTTTTTTCCAGCACTCAGCCTCGTCTTGCTTGCAATGAACAAAGCTATTCTGCGCTACGCAAATCTTCCTGTCTTGCTCAAAGTCTCGCATCTTTACCCCTCCCAGGGGGGCTTTACGCCCACATATCATATTCATTCTCGCACATATCATATTTATGATATTGATATCTTTGCGCCACTTATGCGCCACTTATGCGCCAAGTTTGTTTTTCTGGCGCATAGATTTATAAACATTTTTTGAACATCGTTTGCCGTTTTATTAACTATTCGGCAACTAACAATGAATTAACAAATCAATTAACAAAATGTTAGTTCAAATTAACCAAATTTGCTAAAAAGGTATGTCCTGATCATCCGGCACGCTCGGCCCGAACCCATAGCCATTTTGATTGTTGGCGTCTTCCTTTGGAGCATTGCCGTTCTTGCTGTCCAAAAACTCTACATTCTGCGCTACAATTTCCGCTACGCGCCGTTTGCTTCCGTCCTGCGCCTCATACGAGCGAATTTGCAACCGACCTTCTACGAGAATGCGGCGGCCCTTAGTGAGATTGTTACCGACTATCTCGCCCAACTTCTCCCAGCAAACCACAGGAATAAAATCAGTCTGTTCTTGTCCCTGCCCCACGCGGCGGCTGACAGCCAGCGAAAACGATGCTACTGCCTTACCGGCCGCCGTATAACGCACCTCCGGATCTTGTGCTAAGCGCCCCACTAAAATTACGCGATTCATTACTCATGCACTCCTTTTAAAGTTTTTCTGCACCTTTACCAGCGCCCCGGCCTTAATTGCCTCGCTCCGGCAACTATATCCATGACCTGCCATGTGCGCCGCCGTGATGTACTCCGCCTCTTTTTCGCAGCATTCGCAGCGCTCCCATGTCTCGGTTGGAATCATGCCAGGCTTTTTAATACCGTCATACACCGCGCATTGTTCAAGGCAAACCTGCCGGCGGTCTTTGGTTGGAATCATCGCTTGAACCCCTCTCTTTTGGCTTGATATGCCGGCGCTATGTACGCCAAACATCCCCAGCACGTCTCTACTGTGCAGATAATCACGTACCCTTTGCGCTGCTTTATCTCGGCCTCGCATAACGTCACCTGCTCTAACTCCATCACAGCACCCTGCGCACTTCGTAAACGCAAATCGTTCCTACCGGTACTGGCCCCTTTATCTTCGCCTCCACGTCTCTTTTGATTTCCAGCGCCGCAATATAAGACGTTACCGGCTCACCGTGCATGATGTGCTTACCCTTGTTGCTAATCCCATGCCTTGACCGATTCTGCACCACGATAAATTCCACTCAGCAGCCCTCCTTGTAGTGTAGGCACTTCCAAGCCCTTGCTCTTTTTGTTCCTCGCTTCTTGCATCTGACTTTTTCGCCGCTATAATTTAGCCCTAGATAATACGCGCAGGTTTCGCATAGATTCATGCCCTCACGCCTCCCCTGCCCACTGTGTAGCCATAGCCTTTGCTATTCCTTCAAATGTTTTCGCTCTGTTACGCGCCCGGTCTGTCGTGAAAACTCCACGATGCTTCTCGCCATGTTTTTTGCTATAAGATCCACTAGGACACCACGTTTTATCAGGTTCAACTATTTTTGTAGGAGCAAGAGGCGGCAACCCTTTCAGCCAAAGTTGTGTTCGTTTTGTAAACGGATGCCCGAATTGATACGGCTGAATTACTTGCGTCTTTTCTGGCAACTTATAAACCTTGCTTGGCGTTGGGTTCTCAATGCAGATTCTTTTGCAGTTCGCGTTGTAAAATTGGAGGAAGAATTCTTTTGCTTCTAACCCTTTTTCATATCTCTCTTTGTTCAACTCGCCGCCCTTCCACAAGTGCCGCGCCCCTGCGTTGGTAAGATAAGTACAAGGAGGGAAGGCAATAATCATATCCCAATGCATTTTTAATAACGGTTCAACGTCTTGCTGTAAATGCCACTCAGGATGGCCTCCTGTGCAAGGCTCAATGTCGCAAGAATACGCCTCATGACCAAGTTTTCGCAGTTCAATGGTTACCGCCTGAGATTCTTCACAGGCCACTAGTATTCTCATTCCCCATCCCTCCATACACCGCAAAGCATTGCATCTGCGCCGGTTCTTTTGGCCTGCGGTCTGTCCTGTACAGAGTATCGCCAATCGTCTTCTCAGCTCGCTCGACAGTTGTCACCATGTAGCAACCTGGCGTTGTGATAACCGCACGATGGATACCGTCTTTGAGATAATTTCTGTCTGCTCTAGCGATGTGATACTCTAAGTCGCGAGATATGTCTTTGCCCTCAGATTGCATCTTTACACCTCTCTATCTCGGCTATTGCCGCAAAGATTGGATAGATTTGTTGGGGCACTACGGCATTGCCTAATGCTTTAATTCGGTCCACCCCATTGGGAAGCCCATAAAGGCTTCTGCATAATCTGGATTCAAATGAGTCAAATCTTCTTTCCGCTTCCTGAAACGACTTGCCAATTTGTCGGAACGGTATGTGTGGCTCCCGAAAAATCTGTTTTTTGATACTCCTTTCCACTCGCTTGCTGTCAATGTTGGCCACAGTAAAGACCCTGTCCCTTCTGTGATAACCACCAACGGAACAAGCCGGAACAATAAACGCTTGCGTGGAGTAGCCGACACTTTCCAAGTCAGATAGCACATTGTCGAGGCCCAAGGATACATGACCAGCAACATTTTCGCCAATAACCCAATCTGGCCTGACTTCGGATATAATTCTAAACATCTCAGGCCAGAGCGCTCTGTCATCTTCATGGCCTTTTCGCTCCCCGGTAAGACTGTATGGCTGGCAAGGATATCCGCCGGCCACAATGTCAACTCTGCCGATTCCTGCATCCTCTAACGCCTCCCTTCCTAGTTTCTTCACATCCTCAAATATCGGCACATTAGGCCAGTGCTTTTTCAGCACCTTCTGGCAAAACGGCTCTATCTCGCAAAAAGCCACCGTCTCAATTCCAGCCCACTGAGCTGCAAGGTCGATCCCACCTATACCGGAAAAGAGCGAAAGCATCTTCATTTCCGCATCACCGCCACAACAATCTGACATATACGCTCTTTCGCTTTACGCTGCTTCTCCATCTTCCTAGCCTGTCTTCCTGACTGACCGATTGTGTCGTAACGAGGTTTCATAGTTATGCCTCCCTCTCTCTACAAGCCACAGCCACCGCAAAGGCGGCCCAACAATCTGCCTTGAATCCGTAAAACCAGTCCGGGTTTTTCTTAGTGCCTTTGCCGTTTTTCAAATCATGCTTTGCAAAGCGGTCTATCAGCGCCCTGCGTATGTTCGCATCCTTCGCCCTCATGCTGCCGCAAATGACCATCTTCTCGTCCTTGCGATAAATCTTGTGGAATGACGCAACGCTTGTCTGATTGACCGTTTCCAAAAACCTTCCTATCCACAGGCACGTTTCAAACACTTCCGCGCCAACAGCCATTCCGTAACTGGCAATCATTTCAAAGGCGAAGGACTTTACCTTGTGCTTCTTGATAATCTCAGGCAGCATCTTGTTTAGCTGCTCATTCTCAACCTTGGCTACCTCTAGCGGCTTATAGTCTTTGTCTACTACCACATACGCGGATTCGATGTTACCCGGGTCGATTGCTAAGAGAATCATCAAACCGCCTCCCATGCTTCCCTGTGATCGCACCGCTTGCACTTCGCCGGCTCCGGTTGACTTGGCTCCCAATGCCTGCAGGTTCCGCAAGCGGCTCCTTTTGGCGCCGGCTTGTATGAGTGCGGCTTAGGCATCGGCCTGTTAGCGTTATGCTTTCCGATATTGGCAGGAAGATTGTTGCTTCTCCTTCTCCACTCGCTTACAGCCGCTTTAGTCAGATTCAGCGCCACCGCCAGAGCCGCATCAGTTAGTCCTTTGTTGTACAGCATCATGCGGCGCTCTTGCTCTGCATCAGATAACTTAGTTTTAGCGCCTCTCGTTACAGCAGGCTTAATTCCCATGTCCCTGCGATACTTGCCAATTACTGACCTGCTTATGCCGATTAGCTTAGCTATCTTAGGGTCAGATTTTCCTTGCTTGGAAAGTTCAGCTATGAGACGCTTTTGCTCGTCTGTCATGGCTGTTGCTCCTGCTCTTCACGCAGCACCTTGCAAAGCATAGGCCAGATTACTTTTCCGAAAGTCATAGCTGCGGCAGGGAATGTTTTCACTCCTGCAAAAGTTTCCCAAGCATCAAAAAAATGCTCTGTGATAGTGCTGCTATCAGCTACTATGGAATAGCAATATCCTTCTTCTTCAACGCCATAACTTTCACAGTCAACAACTACCTGCCAGCAATCTCTAGCCGCTTCTTTGTCAATACTACCGTCTCGACGATAATCAATAATCATTTCTTTCCAGCGTTTTATTGATTCGTCAAAATCAAACACAGGGCGAGAAACCTTGTTCAGTAAATAACCACAATCTTTTTCAAGTCCGATAAGAAACCTTTTGAAAGATTCTCCGGGGCTACTCCAACTATAGGCATAATCTCCGAAAGAACTATGGCATTGCATTGTGTTCGTCTCAAGGTCGATCGTAAACAGTGCCCACTCTCCACGATTCCATCGAATATCATACTTTTCGACTGTACTCTTTTTGCAAGTAAACTCGCTACTCACAACCTCGCCTCCTTCTCGCACTTCGCAGCCACACACAGCGCCGCGAACATCACGCCAAAGCAGCCTCCGAACACGCTGCCGGCTAGAAAGCCTATGACGAACATTTGTAAATCCTCCATTCGGAGATAGCTTTTTGCGCTTTTTCATACATTCTCTGTGTACTTGTGCATAAGTCTGTTTCTACATCGTGAAACTCTTCGCAAACATCCTCTAACGCCTCAACCAACTTCTGCACACGCTCGGCGGCTTCTGCTGGCGTAGTTTGCAGTATGTTTTTAATGTTTTTGTACTGTGCGCATTGGTTGTCTGGTTCAAACGGATTGTACAGATAATCAGTTGCCGTTTCCAGCGACCCACGCAGCACATCCACCTGCGCTTGCAGAGCGTCGCGCTCTTGTTTGTACGTCTTGCAAGTCTTTTCAAAGTTAGGTTCCCAATAGCAGCAATTGTCGTTTTCGTTCACGTCAAATCCCATAATATTGCAAATAAGCTTCTTGCCAACAAAATCAGCTACAGCACAGTTCCCGCACGTCTTCTTGCACTCGCTCATGCCAGTCTCCCCCTCTCATGCAACCTGCCAATCAGATTATTTATCCTCGCCAACTCACCACGGCATTGCAGCGTTTCTTTCTCGCCGTTGATCGCTTGCAAAGTCACCTTGAGACGCAGCCCTTTCAGCCATTGCAGCTTCTCTTTGTTTTTGTTCCGCAGCGTCCAAAATTGCATAGTGTTGCGCCACCTCCTTGTCGTAAACAAACGTTAATTTGTTCCCCACGTAGCGAACCGGAATCAACCCTTTCGGCGCTGACCGGCCTTTTTTAATCTGCACCGTGTAGTTCCAGGGATCGCCGTATTTTGCTTGCTCTTTCTCGTCTAGCGGCCTAACGTGAAGGCGAAGGTCTGCCTCATGCTCCATATAGGAGGCCATTGCAAGGTTTCCCGACTTGTCATTTTGCGCTACCATCAGCACAACCAAGCCGTATTTCTGCCCGACTGTTTTCAGCTTCTTTGCCGCGGATAATAGCTGTTTCCAATCGTCCTTGCTGCTGTTCATCGTATCCACGCGCCCGATGTAGTCAACCGCCACCAGCCTAATGCCGTGCTGCATAGAATACCGGCGAATCGCTGACATCATCTTCGGAATCGTCAACTCAGGAATGGTCACCGTATGCAAGCCGCCGTTGTACATGGCATCTAAATCACCTGTCAGCTTGCCAAACTGCTCGTCTGTGATCTTGCCAGCTCTCAGAGAGGTATTATTTACCGCATCATCGCTGGACAGGATTGCCGCCCACCGCAAGGCCATCTGCCCTTTGCTCATTTCCGTGTTGATATAAAGAGCGCTGACTTTCTGCGTGATTGCAATGTCCTTGACGATGTTCTGCGTTAGCGCTGTCTTGCCGCCGCCTGTTGGCCCTGAGATAATCACCAAGTCGCCTGCTTCAAGTCCGCCTGTTGCCGTGTTAAGCTCGAACGATGCAGTATACAGGCACTTCTTGTTGCGGCTTTTCTCGTCCATGCGCTCAGCAACCACACTGAGAATGTCCTCGGCTTGCTGTTTAGGCGTTACAACGTCCTCTTTCCCTTCGCCAGCGGTTAAGCCAAACAGTTCGCTTTCAAGGCTGTCGATAACCGAATCAACCGGCTCATTCTCTCTGCAAGCCTGTATAGCCGCTTGTGCTGCCGCCGCCAGCTTTCTCGCTTTCGAGAAGTCTGCGACGCGCCGCACCATGTCTGAGAATGTGCCTTTAGGCCAATACGCATCTTTCAGCGACATCCACGATGTTCCGCGCCCTTTAGCAATCGACTTGATCTCTTCGTAGACCGTGATTGCGTTTACCGGCTGTTCTTTCTGCCACATGCTGTTCATAGCCTCGAAAACATGCTGGTGAAATCTGTCTGAGAAGTCTTCTGCTTTCAGTTCAGCCAGCCCGTCATTCAGACAATCACCGTCTGTCAGCATCGCCGCAATGACTTGTTGCTCAAGACTTGTATCTGTCAAAGTTCAGTATTGGGACATCCTCAACAGCGTCCCTCTCCTTTCTGGCTCCGTTTATTTCGTCCGGAGCTCTTATTCCCTTAGACTCCCATCCGCTCAAAACTTTGTAGATGTAAGATGCGCTCCTTGCTCCGTTCTTTGCTGAGTGTTTTATTGCCGCATCCAACAAGAGAGGATTTAATTCATCTCTATCGATTCTGTCAGCAAATGTTTTTATAATTCCCAAATCTGTATGAGCTAAACAAAACACTCCAAGCTGTTCAGAAATGTATTTTTGCAATCTCAGCGAATGCGGAATCTCATCTCCGCTTTCGCCCGTAGAGAGATCTTCTTTATCATTCTTATCTTTCTTATATTCTTGGTAGGTGTTAGGTTGTTTGTTAGCTGTTTGTTGATGGTCTGTTAGCTGCCTGTTAGGTTGTTTGTTAGCTTCGTCTTCTTTTTCTTGGTAGAGGCCCCAATTTACTATAGTTATGAGCCTCCCTGTGTTTGTTGATTCGTTTGTTAGAAATTCGAGTTTTTCAAACTTTGCTAACGCAGTACGTACATTTTGGTTTGTTAGCCAACTTCCACAAGCAGCAGCAATTTTTTCAAGGCTTGTCACAAATTGACCAGGCTTAGCGGTAAATTTTTTACCCTTCCAAACCCAAGATTTTTCACTATGATTAGCCATGAGAAGTAACGTAACAAGAATCGTTTTTTGCTCCAATGTAGAATCTTTCCATATGGCTTTTTCTAATAAGCATCTATGCAACTTCACCCATCCAGCCATTCCTTCACCCCCAAAGGGGGCTGAGCGCCCCCTCTCAATCATTTTTGTTACTCTACCACTACCTTGTCTGGAGGCTGATACGCCTGCAGAAAGACGATTTCCTCTCCGTTCTCGCTGTACACGCGACCACTTTCATGATCTACTTTGAGCGTCTTTTTCAGTTCGCCCCAGGAAACACTTTCTTTGATTTCCGTCTTGATAAAGCAAGGATCATTTTCCTTTACCCACTCAAGTAGTTTAGGTGTTACTGCGCCGGCGCTTGCTCCGTCAACCAAGTATTGCAACGGCTGCTTTTTGATCTTCGCAACGCCAGCCGGCACCTTGATCGACTTCTTACCTCGCTCTGCTGATTCTGATTCCAAGTATGGCGCTAGGAGCATTTCAAGCCTCTGAATGTCTTGCTGCGCATCATTCACAACCGTTTGCAGCCATTCGTTGATTTCCTTGACCTGTTCAGCCGCCAGCACTTTAGCTTCTTCCACTTCGCGCTGCTTGGCCTTAATTTTCCGAACCACCCACTCTACCGAGCGCAGGTCTTTCACAACAAACTTTTCATCAACCTCGCCGGAGAGTCTTGTTTCCAGTTGTTCCGCTAAATTAGTCATGCTGTTGCCCCTTTCTGTTGGCACTTCATGCACAACGCTCTTTTAAACTTGCTTGCGCTAAACTTAGCGACATTCTCAGTAATCGTCTCGCCACACTCAGCACACTTATAAACGCTTGTATTGGCCCCCTGAGACGTTTTTACTGTTGCGTTGGTAAAAGTGGTATGGTTCGGCTTGTTCGCCGCAGGAGCAGCCTGTTGCGGCTGTCTGGAATACTTTGTGTCATTCATACCGCGATAAATGTCAGCGGCAACGCCAAACATCTTTAAAGCCGTTCCTAATGCATCCGTAGTTGCCATTTTGTAGGCTTCATCATTACCGTGTAAGCCGTTTTTATCTTTCTTCATTAGGAAGTCACCGCCAATAGCCGGTACAGGTGCGCTCCACTCGTTGCCCTCTTTGATGTAGGCTCTCACCTCAACGAAAACCATCACTTGACCATCATTAGCAGGTTGGGTCCAAGTGTTCACCACTTCAAACTTCCAGCCAACGCCGCAAGGCCCAAACTCTTTAGTCATGGCCTCATAGCGCCACTGAGGGTTAATATCCGACTTGCCTTTGAGATTGCCAAACTCGATAGTTTTAAGAGCGTCTTTCGGAACGCTGCGCAATGCATCATAGTGTTTCATTACGCCACCTCCAAACTAACTTTTGTAACCTTGACTGCTGCCAGCGCAAGCCCTTCTTGATGTGCAAACATCCTGCTTGCAATGTCCTGCGCTCGCTTCTCGTCGATTTCCTCAACAGCGATATTCGCCGCTACAGAGATTCCCTTGATTCTCTTTTTGCTCTCAACTCGCACAAGGTAAACCATGCTTGGCCTCCTTCTCAATCGCTTCTGCGCACTCAGGACAAAGCCAGCCATCAGCGTAGAACGATTGCACCATATCATCAGTTTTCACCATCTCGCCGCAGTTGGAGCAAGGTTCGGTAAGCAAGCAATCTTCGCACTTGCCTTCCTCATGCTCGAACGTGCTTTGCAAGATTTTATTGCACTGTTTGCACCGTTTCAGACCATCCATGCTCTCCGTCTCCTTTCAAAAAGAAGCTCAGCTTCTAAGCACCAAATCACGCTACACAAGTCCTCAAAGACCGTCGTGTCGCCGTCACGCCTTGCCGCATCAGCAGCAGACCTTACGGATTCAAGCCGGTTCTGACAATCAACAATCAGGTTGTCATTCATCTTCTACCTCCACAAACTCGCCATTAACAAGGCGGTAAAATGTGTTAGGTTTGATTTTTTCACCGTCTACTTTTATTGATTTAACATCAATAATATGGTATTCATCATCAATTTCTTTCCACTCAGTCAAGACGATCCAGCATCCTACCGCGCCTCGCGCTTTGCTTTCGTACCCAGTTGCGATTGCCACTGATTCTTTCCCCTCTACTGTGGCTCCTGACCGGTCGCCTGTATTGGTGGCTGCTGACCAGTCGCCTGTATTGGTGGCTGCTGACTGGTTGCCGGTATTGGTGGCTGCTGACCGGTAGCCGGTATTGGTGGCTGCTGACTTGTTGCCTGTATTGGTGGCTGCTGACTGGTAGCCGGTATTGGTGGCTGCTGACCGGTAGCCGGTATTGGTGGCTGCTGACTTGTTGCCTGTATTGGTGGCTGCTGACTGGTAGCCGGTATTGGTGGCTGCTGACC
>NZ_JAQUZF010000093.1:0-11043 GCF_028691475.1 Anaeromusa sp. | reverse complement strand
AGTACATCCGCCTCAGTTACTTGCTTAGTCACTAAAGCCGTTCCAGCTTCCTGCAGCAACACCCAGTGCAGCGTCCCTTCAGCCACTTTTTTATCATGCATTAAAAGCGGCGCCAATTGCTCCGCAGAACATACCGTGCTCCGTATGGGAAGAGCAATGGCTTTTAAAATGCGCTCCAGCCGCTCACACGTTCCCGGAGCCGTCACGCCGCAGAGTTCTCCCAAGTAAGCCGCTCCGATCATGCCAATCGCCACCGCTTCGCCGTGAATATACTGTGCAAAGCCAGTAGCGCTTTCCAAGGCGTGGCCCATCGTATGGCCAAAATTCAAAAGCGCTCTCCGGCCTGTTTCCTTCTCGTCTTCCGCTACAATCGCCGCTTTATGGCGACAGCAAACGCCAATAACGTATTCTATTTCTGCGCAGCTCTTTTGACGCAAAGCCTCCGCATGCTTCTCCAGCCATTCCAGAAACGACGCGTCAAAAATCGCTCCGTACTTCACGACCTCCGCCAAGCCGCCGGCCCATTCGCGTTCTGGCAGGGTATCTAGGGTCGCCACATCCGCCGCTACCAAATGCGGCTGATAGAAGGCGCCGATCAGATTCTTGCCCTGCGGATGGTTCACCGCGACTTTGCCGCCCACGCTGGAATCCACCTGCGCCAATAAGGTCGTCGGCAGTTGCACAAAAGGAACACCCCGTAAAAACGTAGCCGCCACAAATCCCGCCAAATCCCCTACAACACCGCCGCCTAAGGCCATAATAGGCCGCTTTCGGTCAATTCCCGCTAGCAACGCTTCATCATACAGTCGCTGGGCCCAAGCGAAGGTTTTGGCACTTTCACCGGCCGGAACCACAGCCAAGCGTACTTGCCAGCCCGCCGCCTCTAATACGTTTTTCACGGCCTCGCCATATAAAGGCCGCACATTCTCATCTGTCACCACCAGCGTTTTTCCCGCCTTCAAGGCCGCTTGCGAGCACAAAGCCGGTAATTGTCCCAACACTCCGGCTGCAATATGAATCTCGTACCTTCTTTCACCGGTGACCACTTCTACGATGTCCACGCAACCAGCCTCCTTGCCTTACAAACTCCACTATTTTTTCCGCTATTTCCTGCGGCCCGCATTCGCTTGTATCAATAACTACGTCTGCTGCTTGCGTATATACCTCTTCACGCTGGGTCAACAAGGAGCGCACGCGTTCTTCCCGTTCTTCTACCGCTAACAACGGGCGACTTTGACGTCGGCCGGTACGCTCCAAAATAACTTCCGGCGAGGCTTGGAGTAAAACCAAAATTCCATTGCGCCGCAAGCGCTTTACATTCTCCTCGTCCAGAACCACACCGCCGCCGGTGGCAATGACGGTGCCTGTATAGCGCGACAGGCGAGCAATCATTTCCTTTTCCTTGCCGCGAAAAACTTCTTCGCCGGCTTGCTCGAAAATCTCGGAAATGCTTTTTCCTTCCTGGCTTTCTAATTTACGATCGCTGTCAACGAAAGGGTAGCCAAGTCTTGCCGCTAAAATCCTGCCAATCGTAGTCTTGCCGGTTCCCATAAAGCCAATTAGAACAAGATTGCGTCTCATGCTCGCTGCTCCAAACGCTGTTTATAAGCTGCGATGTTATGTTTTAGGTCCTGGAAACAATCGCCGCCAAATTGCTCGCTAATTACCTGCGCCAAAGTAATGGACAGCATGGCTTCCGCCACTACTGCCGCTGCCGGCACAGCACAGACATCGCTGCGTTCCTTGCAGGCGTCTACGGCCGCCTTAGTCCGCAAATCCACCGTAGCCAAAGGCTGCATTAACGTGGGAATCGGCTTCATTACGAGACGCAGCCACAATACTTCCCCGTTGCTCATGCCGCCTTCTAAACCACCGGCATGATTAGTACGGCGAAAAAAGCCTTTAGGGTCAGCATGAAAAATTTCATCATGCGCTTGGCTTCCAGACAAGTTTGCGTATTGGAAGCCTTCGCCAAACTCAACGCCTTTAATGGCGGGAATCGAAACCATGGCCGCCGCTAAGCGCGCATCCAAGCGCCGATCTCCTTGGGCATAGGTGCCAAGTCCCGCCCACAGTCCGTCTGCAAAGACCTCAATCACGCCGCCTAGGGTATCGCCTGTGCTCTGCGCCTCTGCTACTCTCTGTTTCATAGCCAGCGAAGCCGCCTCATCCAGGCAAGCTGTCTGCGAATCCGGCTGCCGCCAAGCCTGAAAAGCCTCCATACCTTGCAACGGTGATTCCACGCCGCCTAAATTAACAACATGAGAACGCACCTGGACGCCTAAGGCTGCTAAAAGCTGTTTGCATACCCCGCCGGCCGCTACGCGCGCTGCCGTTTCTCTAGCGCTGGCTCGTTCCAGAATATCGCGCGCATCCTGACGGTCATACTTTAATACGCCAGTTAGATCCGCATGCCCAGGCCGCACGGCAGTAACCGCTTCCCCTGCGGGGGCCCCGAAAGGCGCCATTCTATCCAGCCAATTGGCATGATCCCGGTTCTCCACCACCAAAGTCAAAGGCGAACCTAGGGTTTCCCCAAAGCGCACGCCTGATGTAACCCGGACTGTATCGGTTTCTATCGCCATCCTGCCGCCGCGACCTACGCCCTGTTGCCGACGCGCCATCTCTTGTTGCAGCAACTTCTCTTCCAGCTTTACCCCTGCGGGCACTCCTTCCATAATCACCGTCAAAGATGGTCCATGTGATTCTCCCGCAGTCAAATACCGTATCATGATCGCGCCCTCCTGCTTTATGCTTCAATTCTCTTTATCACAGTATATAGTAATAGTAAGCTTTGCTTGCACATTTTCTTGCTGCTCCTGCAAAACCAGGCTTTGCAATACTGCCAACCGATTCAGTTTTCCCAGGGACGTCAAAAAAAGCTGCATATTTTGAAACGAGCCGCGCGCCGCCAATTCCACAGGAAGCTGAAGCCATGAGGCCTCTTGTTGCACCTCTCTAGGACGCACCTGCACAATCGCTACCCCGGAATCTCGCGCCGCCTGCTCCACCTCCAGCAAAAACGAGCCCACCTCCGGCCCCGGTGGTAGTTTCTGCTGCAGCAACACATACTTTTCTTGCAGCAACAGTTTCCTGGAACGTTGATCCTGCAAGCCATACTTCTCCAATTGTTCGTTTTTTTCTTCTTGCTGCCTGGTTTGCGCTTCCAACGCCAGCAGCCGCTCACGGCATGGCATAATATAAGAAAAAACAATTCCCATAAACAAAAGAAAAACGCTCACCAAAAAAGCACCTGATTTACGCAACAAAGACTGGTTCTGCCAAAAACGATAAAAAGAAAGCAAGGAAACCTTCATCTCCCTTTAAAACGTAACGACAATTCAAAATGATCCAGCCTCTGCTCATCCGCCTCTACCAAACCTAGGCTTAGGCCGCTAAATGACGGCTGGTTCTCTAGATTCTTCATAAAAGCCACTAAATCCCGTTGCGTAAGCGCCATCCCCTTTAAGCGCAATTGACCGCCTGCTTCAGCACTGATTTCCTGCAACCAGACTTGCGGCGGCAGCCTCTGTCCAAGAGTTTCTAAGGCATAGCCCCAAGGAAGGCTCCTCTGCAGCACCTGCTGCACACGACGCCCCTTGCTTTCAATTTGCTCCTGCAACTGTGCTTCTTCTCGTCGGGACGCCTCCACCGGCAGCAACAGCTGATAGTGATTCCAAGCCTGCTGCCATTTTTCTTCTTGCCGTTGCAACAGGCAGAAATAAAAAAAGCTTAAAGTCATTGCCAAAACAAAAAAAACACCTGTAAGAAACCATACTAATTTTTGTAACCGATCCCGGCCGCCGCGTTGAGCTAGCGGCAGAAAGTTAACGCAAACCACTTTGGACCCCCCTCATGGCCAAACCGATGCTAAGAGACAAGGCCGGAGCCGCCGTCTCTAAAAACGACTTGTCAAAAAGAGGCGCCGCGGTTACCTGCTGCCAACAAGCATTCTGCAGCACAGGCAACCCAGTCTGTTTGGCTGCAACTCGTCCTAACGCCTCTTTCTCTAGAAGTTCGCCTCCTAAATAAATGCTTTGCAGAGGATACTCCGCATGCAAAGCCTGATAAGCCGCCGTTCTTTCCGTTAAGACTGCCGCCAATTCCACTATAGAAAGCTCTGTTTCCGTTCCGTCTATCGTTTCGACGGCCCCAGGAATCCCTTGATGAACAAAACACAAATGCGCATGTTCCGCTTCCACCTTAACCAAAAGCGCCTCTTCAGGCTCCCCGTTGGCTCGCGCGAAAGCCACAGCTTCAGGTTCCACCGCAGCCAGCTTCATTCCCGCCTCGCCGGCTGCAGCAGCAAGCCAGTCAACACGCTCTCTAAGTGCGGCAGCAGCAAACACCAAGGTATCCCCAGCAACAGAATCACTCTCCAGAACAGCCGCATCATAATAATACTGTTTAGCCTCCTCTGCCAGAAAAGGCTGCAATTCCCAGCGCGCTGCTTCCAAGAGTTCCTTTTCAGGCATAAACGGCAAGCGAAGCACTTGAAAACAGGAGTGCTCTGCTCCAATACCCGCCACAGCAACTTCTGCCTGCATACCGTTACGGCCTATGGCATCTCGCAGAAGTTCCCCGGCTATTTGAGAAGAAACCGCCTTCTCCCCCCGCGGCCTGTCTTCAATAGCAAATTGCCGTAAGCTCATCGGCCCGTCAGGTGTTTGCCCCAGTTCCGCTACTGTTAGATGGATGGCGCCAAATTCAAACCCCACAGCTGCCACAGATTTCCGTCGCCGCCAAATCTGCCGCATCCGCTCCCACAAAGTTCTTTACTCTTCTGTATGACGAGGATTTTTATTAACAATAACCGCCGCCATACTGATTGCACTAATCACATCGACCGTAAATTGCGCTTCCAGCCCTCTGATTTTAGTGAAAATCTCGCCACGGTCTGTGGCGACATAGCGCGGCGGCAGAAAATTCAGCGCCAAGGCCGCCAAATCATTCCGGCAGCGCGGACAGCGGCAGACGTTTTCAGGGTACGAATCCAAGACGCGATCCAAATGGCTCCAGACCAGTTCTTCCATGCAGTTTTTTACATTCATTCAAAGGCCCTCCTTTAATTCGTAAGTATTCCAGGAACGAAGCAAAAAGACATCTGCACTAGCAGAAGGAAGCTCTGAAAATAACGGCGGCGCAGCTCCGTATAAATGAGCTTGTTCGCCAATCTGAAGAAAGTCCTTGCTCCAAGCTCCTCCAACAAGCTGCACCCGGTCGCCCGCTGTCAAATGCTGTCCGGCCCATAACCATACTTGTTCCAGTTTGGCATCATGGCCGACAATAATGGAGCCGCTCGCCGCCAACAGCCACGGACCTCGAAAGTGATAGTAGGCAGGTACATAGACATCGCCATCCACATAAACCGTACCGCTGGCCCCCAGACCGACCGAAGGCTGCACCAGCAACAGCGTGCCGGAATAATAAAAATCGCCGTTAACAAATTGATCCGGCGACAACAAGGGCGCATCGCGGTGTCCAGCAATAGGAGGAGTTGGCACCGTCAAGTCTGCCGCAGGATGGCAGCCGCCCACGCTCACGCCCCCATCGGTCTCAATTTTTTGTCCTAAACAAGGGCCATCCACAAAAACGCCTTGCCTGCCGTGTATCGTTCCTCCTGCTGAAACTAAGCCTTGCAAATAGTCCTGCTCACTCAAAAACAAATCGCGTTCCGTCGCCAGCAAGCAGCGAGAAAGAGTCAAGGAAAGGTCGGCTTCCACAACTAACTGCCGTGCTTCTCCCTGGCAATTCGCCTGAGACACCAACAGACGACGCCAGGGCTGGCGAGCTAAAATGCTTACTTTATAAGTTCCTTCACTGCCTAGGTTACGGCTATACGAGCCGTTAAACGCCCTATCAGAAGCTAATTTGACGATACCATCCTGAATTCCTGCTTCTGCCAGATATTGCGCCTGAATTCCCCGGCTCAAGGCGGCGGCGGTAGCCGCTTCGCTATGTACATAAGCTGCAATGCCAGTTCCTAGAGCTAACAGAAAAAAACAAAGAACCAAAACGGAAACAAGAATAGACCCTCTTTTTCTTCGGTCTTTACAACCCATGTCCACGCCCCCAACCACTGCAGGAAGCGGCTTGTGTTTCCAGCGACAATAGCTTTTGCCCGTCTTGTACTGTCAGCTGAATGCGCACGTTGTCTACACCGCCGCTATGAATAAGAGTAAACGCACAATGGCGCAACGGCAAGGTTCGCACGGCCCCTGCGCCGCTGCTTACCGGCTGAGCGCCGCCTCCGTTCTGTTCCCGCCGTAACAACAGCATAGATTGATCAAAGCAATAGCTGACATTCGTACAAGGTTTTTCCGCCTGATATTTCATATAAAGTTTTAAATGCGTTGAGTCCGGCACCTCCACATAGCTGGCCAGCATCACATCCCTGGCAATAGCATCTATCAAAAAGCGAGCTTCCCTCTGCAAAAGAATTTGCGTGAAACTTTCCTGCGTCAGCGCTACGCCTAGTTTAGCTGCAGGAACTACACAACTCAGCAGTGCGCTCCATAGCAACATGGCGACCAGGAGTTCCGCTAAAGTAACCCCCCTGGAATTTGCGATCCCAAGCCTTTTTCTCAGGGAAGTAAGGTGCTGTATTGCAGTTCGTGCCTGAGACCATCTGCGCCTTGCCAGCCGAACCATACAACCGCCTCCTTTAAGGAGGGGCTGGCTGTGCTGCTCTGCAACGTTCGGCGGCACTGCACGACCAAGCTTCCTGAAAGCTGCCGCTCTTCCTGTCCTGGGAGAGCTTCCCCTGTGCGCAGTCGTTCCATTTCTTCCTGCGCTGCCAGCGCCGCCAACGAACGCGCTTTGGCTTCTTGCACGGCAAGCCATTCCGTCTTCAAAAAAGCAAAAACAGCGCCGCCAACACTGAAAAAGATAAAAAAAGCCAGCAGCGCTTCCGCTAAGATAATTCCTGCCTGCGTCTTCTTACATCCAGCCATTGCGCACCTCAATCCGCCCCGGCATATCCAAGACTACGTTCATTGCCTGCGTCGGCCAACGATTGCGCCGTAATGTCAGGGTAACGCCAACAGGCATACGCCCGGCTTGATTAAATTGAACTTGACGACCGCAAGGAGAATTGACTACCACTTCGTCAGGCAGTTGAACGGTCTTGCAAACAGCTCCGTTTCGCAGCAATTGATAGCCCGTAATCGGAACGCCAACAAAATATAGCGAGGGAAATACGGGCTGCTCATAAGGGCGATCCGACGTTCCCATGGCTGTATTAACCGACCACTGTCGCAGCAAAGCTAAATCCGCCGCCAACTGTTGCGCCCCTACCTCCGTAGGGGCGCCTCTAGGCAGCCGCCAATAAAGCGCACTTGCCGCCATCAAGATCATAATTACTGAGCAAATCACCAACAGTTCTAGCAGCGAAGCTCCTTGCTGGCGAAATTGTTGCATCCCAAGCGCCTCCCGACCTATCCAGTCCTGCTAATTCCGCTTTGGAATTCACATAACTTTCACATATTGTATAGGTCTTCGTCGCTCACTAATAACTTCCTGCCTTAAGTTTGCAAATTTCCGAAGTAAATTAACGTAAATCCATCAGCCAGCTTTCCCGAAAGGTGCGTGCCTGCAAAAAATAAGCATGCAGCTTCTGCCGATCTCCGGCCTCAACCGCTTGAGCGCATTCTGCAAGAATATCCTGCAGCTTCCCGATTTGCCGGTGTATCTGCGCAGCATTGCTAATGCAAATATCCGCCCACATGTCTGCATCGGAGGAAGCAATGCGCGTAGTGTCTCGAAAGCCGCCCCCCGCCATTTGCACCCGAGCGTCTCCCAGCTCGGCCCTAGCTAACAAATGCACCAGCGCTGCCGCCGTTACATGGGGAATATGGCTAATTACAGCCGCCCATTGGTCATGCTCTTGAGGATGCATGACGGCAACCTTAGCCCCCAAGGGAAGCAGCAGGGTTCGCAACATTTCCACTTGCGCCTCTGAAGCTCTTTTCCCAGGCAGCAGCAAATACCACTGTCCCTGAAACAAGTTTTTTTGCGCCGCTTTCATGCCGCTTCTTTCGCCGCCAGCCATAGGGTGCCCGCCAATATAAGAACAATGCTCCGGCAACAGCGCTTCTAACGCTTCTGAAACAGCCGATTTAGTGCTTCCCACATCGGAAACAACGCATCCGGCAGGTAATTTTTCCGCAATTTCGGCCATTAAAGACGCCATTTGCAGTACTGGTGTCGCCAGAATGACAATGTCAGCCTGCGCCACCGCCTCAACAGCGGTAGCAAAGCAAATGTCCGCAGCTCCTCGTTCCAGCGCCAGCTGCCTTGCTGCCTCCGCTTTATCAAATCCATGTACAAACACATCGGCGCCGCTGTTCCGCAGCGCCATGCCCAAAGAACCGCCAATCAGGCCTAAGCCTAAAATCGCAACCCGCTTCACGATAGGCTCCTACCCATCAAACCGGCAAAGGAGCGAACCTCGTTCATCAAAAGATTAAAATTCTTAGGCGTCAAGGACTGATTGCCATCACAAAGAGCCCGCGCCGGTTCCGGGTGAACTTCTACCATCAGGCCGTCAGCACCAGCGGCAATGGCGGCTCTGGCCATCGGCGCCACCAGGTTCCACTTACCGGTAGCATGACTCGGGTCCACGATAACCGGCAGATGGCTTAACATTTTCGCAGCCGCAACAGCGCTCAGGTCCAAGGTATTGCGCGTGAATGGCTCAAAGGTCCTTATCCCTCGTTCACAAAGGACCAATTGAAAATTCCCTTCGCGCAAGATGTACTCAGACGCCTGCAGCCATTCTTCAATCGTCGCCGACAAGCCCCGCTTCAACAAAACCGGCTTGCCTTTCTTGCCCACTGCCTGCAGCAGCTTGAAGTTCTGCATATTGCGAGCGCCGATTTGCAGCATGTCCGCGTAATTGCTTACCAGATCCAAAGATTCCACATCCACCACTTCGGTAACCACTTGCAGGCCCACTTCCTGACTGACTTCCGCCAAAAACTTCAGGCCTTGCTCCTCCAGCCCTTGAAACGCGTAAGGAGAAGTGCGCGGCTTGTAGGCGCCGCCCCTTAGAAATTGAGCGCCTCCGGCTTTTACCGCCAGGGCCGCTTCCCTCAGTTGTTCCTTGCTTTCCACAGCGCAAGGTCCCGCCATGACGGCCAATTCTGTACCGCCAATCTGCGCGTCGCCAACCGTTACGATGGTATTGCTTTCCTTAACATCCCGGCTCACCAAATTCAGCCCCGAGCTGACAGGCACTGCTTTTTCAACACCAGGCAGCGCTTCTAAGGCCAGTACGTCAATCGCCTCCCGCGCGCCAATTACGCCAATAATCGTATGGGTGGAGCCGTCCGAAAGATGCGGACGCAAGCCTGCCTGCTCAATGTATTCCACTACACGCTGTACGTCTTCCTGGTGGGCGTTCTTTTTCATAACTACGATCATGATAAATATCTCCTTTTAGGCGCCGCAGGGCGCATTTTTTTTCCTCGTTTTTTGAATGCACTGTATCTGATAGGCATAGCCATCTTCCATGGCAACCACCTCCTTAAAAAACAAAAAGCACCCGTCCCCTCTCAGGGACGGATGCATGCATCCGCGGTACCACCCTGCTTGCAAAGCAAGCCTCTCATTTAGGTACAGGCTGGTCAATGCCGATACCTTAGCCTCTGATAACGGTGGCGCTCCGTCGTATCCTACTTGGAAAAATTCCGTTCGGACCGCAGCTCACGAGTGTATTTCCACCGTCTTCTTTACTGTGTCACAGCGCCCCACAGCTCTCTGTAAAAGAAATTCGATGTACTTCTCCCGGTCATTGCCTGTTCTTTTTTTCCTTGGGTCTTACTATAACAGGCAAGTACAAACAAGTCAATACATTTTACCTGTTTCGCAAAATTTTCTTTTTCTGTTAGCCTAGGAGTACATATTGTTCCGGTTGCAAGGACGTATTTCTCTCTACAGAGTACGAACGACAAAACTCTTTTTCCCATTGCCGCAAACGCTGTCCTAAAAAAGGCTGTTCCGCCAGAAAAGCCGACAACTGCAGTGTCACATTTCCCTGGAGCAAATTCTGCCGCTGCCGCCGCCGAAGTTCGCGAGCTACTTCTAAAAAAATAGTTTCGCTGGAGCGAATGCGGCCGCGACCGCTGCAGCAAGGACAGGGCGCATGCAGCAAGGCGCCGATGCTCTGCCGCGATTTCTTGCGAGTCATTTCTAATAGGCCTAAAGACGTAAAGCCCATAACATGTGTTTTGGTTCGATCTCGGCGCAATTCTTTTTGCAACGCCTCCATAACTCCCTGGCGCGCTTCTTCGCTCTCCATATCGATAAAATCAATAATGATAATACCGCCGATATCGCGCAACCGCAGTTGTCGAGCTATCACTTGCGCCGCTTCCAGATTGGCGTGATACACAGTTTCAGCCAACGTACTTTTACCAATAAATTTCCCTGTGTTTACATCAATTGCAGTAAGCGCCTCGGTCTGATCAATAACAATAAAACCGCCGCAGTCCAAGGGGATTTCTCTGCCGGATAAAAGAGCCAGCTGCTCCTCCACGCCAAAACGCACATACATGTCTTCTTTGGCTGTATATAGTTTCACTCGCTCCGCCAGTTCCTGAGAAATGCGCAACAGTAATTCCCGCATGCGTTGGTATGCATCGCCTTGATCCACAAGCACTTCCTCTATATCCTGGGTGAACTGGTCTCGGATCAGGCGAATGACTAAGTCAGCATCCCGATACAGCAGATGCGGCGCCTGGCTGCGTTGATGCCGCGCCAGCAGAGTTTGCCAAAGATTGCAAAGGTAGGCTATATCTTTTTCCAGATCCTCCCGGCCTGAACCTGCCGCTACAGTACGCACAATCAGCCCCATGCCCTCTGGCCGCAGTGATTCAGCCAGCTCTTTCAAGCGTTCTCGTTCTTCTTCCTGCTCAATACGTCTGGAAACGCCAACATAATCAGCGCCAGGCATCAGTACCACATAGCGTCCTGGCAGAGTAATCTGCGCCGTAGCGCGGGGGCCTTTACTGCCTACTGCATCCTTCGCAATCTGTATAATCA